>NZ_JBALMG010000054.1:87105-123714 GCF_036963225.1 Bacillus sp. JJ783
TCACCTGTTGCTCCCGTTGGACCTGTCGCTCCAGTTGGACCTGTTGGACCGAGCTTAGGAACTGTCCCATCGCAACTAAAACAGCATGAATCAACATGTACACCATTTGTATTATTACTCCATAAAGACATGTTGACCCCTCCTTCGTGTTCAATCTTTTAAGTACAGCCAACTAATTAGAAATATTTTTCTAATAAAAAATCAGTTTTTATTTTCCTTATCAACTACCCGATCTGGAACAAACCTTTTATAAACAAAGGTTTATTCCTTACATTCTAATAATTATTACATGCAATACGCTCCCCTTTCGCTTGTACTTTCGCCTTCCTTCTTAAACGAATTTCCTCTCCTTCAGTCTTGATACACATCTGCATTTCAATACGGTATATCAAAATCCATATAAATCGTTATTTTTCGTCGAAATTTTAAAAAAATATTGACACTTAAAATATCCTCATAGTATGATTTTGTTGTTGTAATTGATAACGATTTTCAATATCGTACATTGCAAATAAAATAATTTATTTGGGGGCATAAGATGAAGAAAATTCTTAGCATTTTCATGGTAGTTCTTCTATTCGTTGTCGGATGCGGACAACAGAAAGAGGAGAAAAAAGAAACAAAGGCGGACAATAAAAATCAAGCTATAACAATTAAACATGCTGAAGGGGAAACAAAGTTAGATAAACCAGCGAAAAAAGTTGTTGTACTTGAGTGGGTATATGCAGAAGACTTATTAGCACTTGGTGTTCAGCCAGTAGGGATGGCAGACATTAAGAATTATAATAAATGGGTAAATACAGAAACAAAACCAAGTAAAGATGTTGTAGATGTAGGAACTCGTCAACAACCAAACTTAGAAGAAATTAGCCGTCTAAAACCAGATTTAATCATTACAGCTTCATTCCGTAGTAAAGCGATTAAAAATGAATTAGAACAAATTGCACCAACAGTTATGTTCGATCCATCAACAAGCAATAACGATCACTTTGCTGAAATGACAGAAACATTTAAACAAATTGCAAAAGCAGTTGGAAAAGAAGAGCAAGGTAAAAAAGTATTAGCTGATATGGATAAAACATTTGCTGATGCAAAAGCAAAAATTGACAAAGCAGGCTTAAAAGATAAAAACATCGCAATTACACAAGCATTTACAGCTAAGAACGTACCAACATTCCGTATCTTAACTGACAATTCTACAGCTTTACAAGTTACAAAAAAATTAGGTTTAACAAATACTTTTGAACCAGGTAACTCTGAGCCAGACGGTTTCAAGCAAACAACTGTAGAATCATTACAAAGTGTACAAGATTCAAACTTCATTTATATTGTAGCGGATGACGATAACATTTTTGACACTCAACTAAAAGGCAACCCTGCTTGGGAAGAATTAAAGTTCAAAAAAGAAAACAAAATGTATAAATTAAAAGGCGACACTTGGATTTTCGGTGGTCCTGAGTCTGCAAAATCTTTAGCAACACAAGTAGCAGATGTAATGACAGCGAAGAAGTGATTACACGATGAATAGCTTACAACATACACTTCGAGCAAGTCTTGTATTCGGAGGAGGAGCAGCTCTCTTGCTCCTCCTTTTCTTTATTCATATCGGGCAAGGACAAGCAAATATTTCCTACAGTATGATTATCGATGCTCTTATCTCACCGAATCAATCGCTAGAGCATCAAACTTTAATCATGCTTCGACTCCCTAGAGCTGTAATAGCCATTTTAGCTGGAGGTGCTCTTGCTGCATCTGGAGTCATTTTGCAAACTTTAACGAAAAATCCACTTGCTGAATCAAGTACAATGGGAATTCATTCAGGTGCATATTTCTTTCTAGTAGCGGCTACAATTTTCTTACCGAAAGGTTTGCAAATTAACTCCCTTCTTTTCACATTTATCGGTGGTGCAATTACTGCTTTATTTGTATACCGTATTTCTGGTGGAAAAAAGGGAACCCCACTTAGAATGGCACTAGCTGGTATGGTCGTTACATTAATGCTTTCTGCCTTTACCGGAACGATGCAGCTTTTCTATGAAAATGAAACAGCTGGTTTATTTTTATGGGGAGCTGGATCTCTTATTCAAAATAACTGGGATGGCGTTCAATTCGCTTTTCCATTTATTGTTATTTCTTTCCTAGTTTTACTATTCATGTCACGTAAGCTTAATATCCTCTTACTCGGCGATGATGTAGCTGTTTCACTTGGAGAGAAAACAGCAGTAACACGGTTTATCTCGTTCATCGCTGCAATTTTTTTAACAGCAGTAATTGTAACTGTTGTTGGACCGATTGGCTTTGTCGGCTTAGTCGCACCACATTTAATGCGCCTTATTGGTTACCGTCAACACTTTACACTTCTTCTCTCCTCTTTCTTATGGGGAGCAATATTATTGCTAGGAGCAGACGTTGTTGGTAGATTAATAGATCCAACTGGTGCCGAACTTCCTGTCGGAGCAGTTACAGCAATGATTGGATCACCTTGGCTTATTTATTTAGTGTATCGAATGATGAAATCGAAACAATATATGAATGATAATGGAGCTAATGCAGCTGGAGCTAGTTCTCGCTATTACTCTTATAAAAAGGTAATCATTATATCTATCATACTTTGTATTGTTACGATTTCTCTTGGCGTTGCAATCGGTAGCAACTCTTATATCGAAAGCATTACAAATGTCATAACAGGACAATTAACACAATTTGATAAAAATATGATGATGAATCTTCGTTTACCAAGAATGCTCGTTGCCGCTATTGCCGGAGCATGTCTTGCGATAAGCGGACTTGTTTTCCAAGGCATATTACGAAATCCACTTGCTGATCCATCTATTATCGGAATTTCGTCTGGAGCAGGTGTTGGTGCTTTAACCATTATGTATGTCTTCCCTGCACTTCCTGGTTTCTTCCTACCAATTGGTGCATTTATTGGTGGACTACTTGCAGTTGGAATTGTCCTCTTCTTCTCATGGAAATCAGGATTTAGCCCAACAGCTCTCGCTTTAATAGGGATTGGAATTTCAGCGCTTGGATCAGCGATTATTCAAATCTTTATCGTTAAAGCGAATTTGAATGTGGCTGCTGCTTTAACATGGTTGTCAGGTAGTACTTATGCAAGAGGATGGAATCACTTAGAAAATATCATTCTATATCCATCGCTGATTCTTGTACTAATTATCTTTTTCTTAATGAAACAACTTGATGTTCTCGTACTTGGAGACGATTTAGCAACCGGACTCGGGCAACCAGTAAATAAAACGCGCCTTGCTCTAATTGTATTAGCGACACTACTTGCATCAGTCAATATCGCTGCTGTCGGTACTATCGCCTTTTTAGGCCTTGTTGCACCGCACTTAGCGCGAATCGTTGTTGGCATGAATCATCAAAGACTATTCGTTTGTTCAGCACTGTTTGGAGCAATCCTGCTTTCCATTGCTGACTTACTCGGACGAACAATTGCATATCCGAAAGAAATTCCTTCTGGGCTTGTTGTTGCTGTACTTGGAGCTCCGTATTTCTTATGGTTAATGAGGAAAAGTGGGAAGAAAGTTAATTAAAAAGGAGGCTTCTTGTATTGGAAGCCTCCTTTTTTTATTATTCATTTTCATAGCTTAACAGGAAACTAACTGTTTTTCACGAATTTAACCCATGAACATAACTAGGAGGGATAACATGTACCAAACAATTGAAGGCTTTTTACAATCATGGAAATATGAAGCTGAGTCTACTCAAAAGATGCTCGATGCATTAACAGATGAATCTTTGTCACAAGAAATCGCACCTGAACACTGGACGTTAGGAAGAGTTGCTTGGCATATCGTTACTGCAATTCCTGTTATTCTATCAGGGACAGGGTTAAAGTTTGAAGGTGAAACAAAGGATTATCCTGTACCAACTTCAGCAAAAACAATTACAGATGAGTACCGTAAAGTAAATGTAGCTTTTGTTGAAGCACTTCAAAGCGAATGGACTGATAAAGACTTAGCTACTATTAATGACTTCTTTGGTCGTCCTATGCCGAATTCTATATTTTTAATGACACTCATTAATCATCAAAATCACCACCGCGGACAAATGACTGTTTTAATGCGACAAGCTGGCTTAACAGTTCCTGGCGTATATGGTCCTGCAAAAGAAGAATGGGCTGCCGCTGGAATGGAAGCTCCTAAAATGTAAGGACAGAAAAAGACAAGGTGTTTACGCACCTTGTCTTTTTCTGTAACTTGTTTCATGTGAAACTATTTTTTGCTAAATGGTTGTTTTATGGAAAAAATAAGTTAAAATGAATACATATTATGAGGAGGGGCAACCAAATTGAATACAAAAAATAAAAAAATAGCTATGGGAACTGTTTTACTAACTTCCATTATTGGAGTTATCAGTGTATCTCTTTACTTCACAAGTTATGGTACCCCTTGGGAAAAACAAACAGCAATTACAGAATCAAAAAATTATATTACAAAATACTTTAATCTAGACGCGAAATTCAAAAATACTTCTTACGATTCTAAAATGGATAGCTATGCAATCTCCTTTGAAACAAATGAAGATGGAGAGTTTACTATCGAATATAAAAGTCCTAATAACTTTAACATTTCTCCAGGAGTGCAAGAGTATTTAAGCAAACACTACAAATTTACAGAGTAGTAACGAAGCATACATATACAAAAAAGAGTTGGTGTAACGCCAACTCTTTTTTCTTATTCTTGTCATACTGTTACATCTTCCTTCTCTATATTTTTAATTCCGTAATACGCAATCACAACTCCAATTGCTGCCAATGCTAGTTGAAGGGGAAGAAAAGTTGCTGTAGTAAACGTTGGGTTGCTATTCATTGCAATTGATACAACGATAAGGGATGAAACAATTGTAGTTGGCACTGAACGTTTACGCATTCCAAAATATAATGGGATTAAACTCATTCCCGCAGTTGCAATAGCTAAAGGAACCAGTTTTATTCCTTCTTGCGTCAATTGATCTACTGTAAATGGATTAGGAAGAATTGAAAAATAACTATCTATCCCAAAGAACACTCCTACTACTAAAATGTTAGATAAAATAACTGTTAGAAATGTTAATGTTGCTGTAATGGCCAACTTACTACTCATCATTTCCCTCCGATTAATAGGATAAGAAAACATAAGTAGTATTGTCTTATTTTTATATTCACTAATTATTAACCTTGCGATTAACACACTACCAAAAATAATGAATGTTGCTCTTACTAATGTACTAGCCATCAGCAAAATCGCCTGCGGATCTCTTATTTCTGGATCTCCTTCTATTTGAGAAACGAAACTAACAAAGATTAATAGTGCCAGTATGACGATATTTGCAATAATTGCTCTCTTCACATACCATCCGAGCTTAAACTTCTTCAGTTCTAGCTTCATAAGACGTAGCATGATAGTCCTCCTCTCTTTTAAAATTTAATTGATATAAATTTCCTTTATCGTATCTATCTCAAAAGCAACCTCCTTCTTAAAGTCTTTTCCAGCGAATGTCTTAAAACCAAAAATCACACTAGCAATTGCAATTACTATTATTTTTTTCACTGCTCATACCCCAGTTCGTTATTGTTTTATGCTTGCTTCACGCCACATCAATCTTGTCGATTTTTCGATACGACAGATAACTAATAAAAATCCCTACTAAACAGAGCACTATTGGGATAGCTATAAAATTATAAAAACTTACTTGATTGTTTCCAATGTTACTGTTCATTATCATCCCGATTATTACTGCAGAAGTAATCGTTGTCGGTGCCGATTTCTTTCTCATCCCAAAAAATAAAGGGATTAAACTTATACCAGATATCATAAATGCATTTATAAAAGTAGCTGGAACGGTAGCTATTATTTCACCCATCGTAACAGGCGTTTCAATTACTCCCATCATTGGATTCATAAAAAATATGAGCAAACTAATAGTGAAAGTAGCGATAATCATGCTCACAAAGCAAAAACTAAAAACAATTGTTAATTTCGCCCTCATTAGCGTTTTCCTTTGCAATGGATACATAAACAATAGTTGCATTGTTTTGTTCTTATACTCATCAATTACTAAACGTGATAAAATGACCGAACTAAAAATAAGAAATGTCATCCTAATAAAAATGTTTGCTAAGGTCATATATTTTGTAAAATCAGTGAGCGCCGCATCTACTTCACCTTTCGCTCCCAACCCCATAAGACTTACCGCAGCAAAAATTGCTATAATACAAATGGCTACCCCTTTAAAGTAACTAGATAATTTATGTTTCTTCCATTCAAGTTTCATTAATTTAAACATATAAACCACACCTCCATTACTGACATAACTATCTCTATGCTACTAACATTCTAATTCCAGCCGTAACTACGCTTACTATTCCTATCACTAGTAAAATTAACGGCCATTTCCGCTCAGGTTTTCTATAATATAAAATCCCACTTATGAACATTACAATCAATCCACTTACTAGATTCACTAACAATCCATTAAGCATGAATGCCCTCTCCATCCATTACATTTAAGAAATATTCTTCTAAGGAACTATGTTTCTTATTAATACTTTCAATTTCTACATCGTTCATAATAAGTGCTTTTGAAATGGCTTGCTGAGATGCTGCCGTATCATACACACGAATCATGTTTCCACTCATTATTTTGTAGTTTTTTATACCAAGTTTATCTTCTAAAATATAAGCTGCTCGTTTCACGTCAGGAACAGTGATTTCAATGTACTCTGTTTGTTTTCCGTTAATACTCTTCATTGAAACTTCTTTTATTAGTTTTCCATTTTGAATCACACCAATTGTATCTGCCATTTGTTCCATCTCGCCTAAAATATGACTAGAAACTAATAAAGTAATGCCATATTCTTTGCAGAGCATTTTAAATAAGTCTCTTAATTCTTTAATACCAATTGGATCTAAACCGTTAATTGGTTCATCTAAAATGAGTAGTTCTGGCTTTGTCATGATCGCCCTTGCAATACCAAGTCGTTGCTTCATCCCTAATGAAAAATCTTTTACTTTTTTATTATCAATGCCGTGCAGTTTCACTAAATTTAAAGCATGGTCAATTGCGTTTTTATCATAATAGCCCATATATTCACAATGTAATTCTAAATTTTCCTTCGCCGTTAATTTATCATAAAAGATTGGATATTCAATAATTGTCCCCATTCTTTTTAATACTTCATAAGATGTGTCTGTTAACTTCTCACCGAAAATTTCAATATCACCACTCGTCGGTTTTATTAAATTCGTAATCATTTTCATAATCGTTGTTTTACCAGCACCGTTCGGTCCTAAAAAACCGTAAATCTCTCCTCTTTTCACATGCATGTTAACGCTAGAAATAACTTCTTTCCCTTTAAACACTTTCGTTAGCTGGTTCGTCTTTAATATATATGTCATGTCACTTTCCCCTTTCGCACCGCTCTATATTTCTATAATAGACAACGGAAATCTCTTTTTTCTTACCCGTTCCTTACAAATTCCTTACGTTCAAAAAAAGCTTGTAGAATCTACTTCTCTACAAGCTAAAACTGCATCTTTGTTAATACAACTGTAAAAATTGTTTTTTCATACGGCTTACTAGAAAGATGAATTTCCCCATCCATCGCTTCCACAAGCCTTTTCGTAATCGTTAACCCTAGACCGCTTCCTTGGTACAATCTATTTCTCGAATCTTCAAGTGTGTACATACGCTCAAATACTTTATCAATATGAGATTCATCAATTCCCTTTCCTTTATCCCATACATCTATATACACACTCGTTTCATCATCTCTTAAAGTCATACCGAGTGCCTTTCCATCGTCTCCATATGTAATCGCATTGGATATTAAATTATTTAACACCCTGCCTAATACTTCTGCATTTCCAAGTGCATATATATTTCTTTCTGGTATGTCAATATGGACATGAAAACCTTTCGTCGTCACTAAATCATAGAAAGATAAAATCTTTTCGCGACAAACTTCATTCATATTTACTTTTGTCATCTCGATTGCCTTGTCACCAGATTCTAATTTTGCTAAATCAAAAAACTTATGAATCAGTTCCATTACTTCCAGTGTTTTTACATGCACTTTTTCAAGTAATATTTGCTGTTCTTCTTCACTTATCGTTTTATCCATATTTAACATTTCTACATATCCAAGAATGACTGTGAGTGGCGTTTTCAAATCATGCGAGATATTTGAAAGCATCTTTCTCATGGAAATCTCAACCTTTGCATGATCTGCATTTGTTTTCTGCTTAGCATCTAACAAATGATTAATAGCCACTAATAACTTTTGCAATTCTGTATCATCCGTCATAATTAATAGCTTCTCACCAGTTTGTTCTTTTACAATTCGATTTAACTTCTCATACGTATAGCGTAAATTCCTACTACTATTTTTCCTAATTTTATATTGCACGTAAATAACGATAAGCAATATAATAATCACCACTGTTAAAAATATAACCATACTACATCACTTCCAACTTATAGCCGATGCCCCATAATGTTTTAATATATTCTGGATTAGATGGATCACTTTCAATTTTCTCACGTAATCTTCTCATATGAACATTAATAACATTATCATCACCATAATATTCTTCATTCCAAACAAGCTTATATATTTGCGCTTTCGTAAAAACACGATTTTGATTCTTCACGAATAGCTTTAAAATCTCAAATTCTTTTAAAGTAAGTTTAAGCTGTCTTCCCTTTTTCTCCACAGTGAAATTAATTGGGTCAATTATTAAATCACCAATCTGAATGGCCTCATCTTTTGATTCCACAGCTGAATACTTTGTAGACCTTCGAATAGCGGCTTTTACACGTGCTGCCAATTCAATCATAGAAAATGGTTTACAAATGTAATCATCCGCTCCAAGCCCTAAGCCAATCGCCTTATCAACATCTGTATCTTTTGCCGACATCATTAAAATCGGAACAGCACTTTTTTCTCGAATGATTCGCACAACCTCTAAGCCATCTAACTTTGGCATCATAATATCGAGAATAATCAAATCAAATGAACCTTTTAAAAATGCGTTAACTCCTTCTTCTCCATCAGATGCGATTGTAACTTGAAAACCTTCTTTTACTAAATATGTTTCAACCATCTCTTGAATTGAGATATCATCTTCAACTAATAAAATATGATATGACATATTTCTATCCCCTTTTCACAAACATTAACAATTCAATTGTATCGCAACTGCAAATTAGTTGGTACAATTATATGAATTTTCAAACCAACTTCCCTTCCTTCCTTAACAATGATATGATGAAATTCACTACTATTGTTCATAATTAACTTTATATAAAGGAGACTTATCATGTCAGAAAACAAAAAAGTAAGCTTAGCTGATTTAATGCGCGAACAACTTGCAAAGAAAAAGCAAGGAAATGGCAACGGCTCAAATAATGGAAATCAAAGTCAAGAAACGAAAAAATTACAAAACCAACAAACGAAGAAAACAAACAACCAACGTAGACGTACAGGTGTATAAATGAGCGGGCAAAAACGATCTAACATTTCATCAGGTCTTGAAGTTGATATTGTATTAAAACAAGATCAACGTACAGGCAAGCTAACAAGAGGAATTGTAAAAGATATTTTAACTAACTCACCCTCTCATCCGCACGGCATTAAAGTACGATTGCAGGACGGGCAAGTTGGCAGAGTCCAAAATATCATTCAATAAGAAAAGGAGCTCATTTAAACTTGAGCTCCTTTTTCTTTATTAACCTTTAATTTTCTCGATGAAAACTACTTTTAAATAGTCTCCTTCTTTAAATTGATCAATTGTACGGAAATCTTCTGGTAAAGAATGTTCTTCTAATATTTTATATTTACCGTTCATTTCTTTGAATGCCGTATCGATAAAGCCATTAAACTTTTTCATATCGAATGCGCTACAATTTGTAGAAGCAACGATAATACCGTTATTTTCTGTAATCGCAATTGTTTCTTTTAATAAGTTTTTATAATCTTTCGCCGCACTGAACGTATATTTTTTTGAGCGTGCAAAACTTGGAGGGTCAAGTACAACCATATCAAATTTCATCTTTTTCTTAGCAGCATATTTGAAATATAGAAATACATCTTCTACAATAATATCTTGTGCTTCGTAATCAATTTCATTTACACTAAACTGCTCGATCGTTTTACTTAAGCTACGATTTGCAAGGTCAACACTTGTTGTTTTACTTGCGCCGCCAAGTGCTGCAAATACAGAGAAAGCTCCAGTATAAGAGAACATATTTAAAACTGTTCTTCCTTTTGCATATTTATCACGAATTTGTTTTCGAACGTTACGTTGATCTAAAAATACACCAACCATCGCCCCATCATTTAAATATACAGCAAAGTTTACACCGTTTTCTTTTACGATAAGTGGGAACTCACCGCGCTCTCCTGTTACGAAATCATCACCTTCAATGTACTTTCCTTTCGTATCAAAACGTTTTTTCTCATAAATCCCTTTGAAGTTCGCTACTTTTTGAAGTGCTGCTACAATCTCATCACGGAAAGTATAAATCCCTTCACTATACCAACTAATTACGTAATAGCCGTCATAATAATCGATAATTAAGCCACCAAGACCGTCACCCTCACCGTTTACCACACGGAATGCTGTTGTATCATTTGATTTATAAAAATCTTTTCGTTTATGTAAAGCAGATTTTATTTTACTTTCAAAGAAATCCTGATTTATTTGCTCTTTCTCTTTTCTCGTTAAAATCCAGCCATACCCTTTATTTTGTTTTCCATAATAGCCTTTTCCGATAAATTGGTTCTTCTCATCTACTACCTTGATGATTGTCCCTTCTTCACGAATATCGTTTAAATTTTGAATCGCATCTTTTAAAATAAGCGGATATCCACTTTTAATTTCTTTTATAAATTTCGGTTTTATTTTTATAGTTACTTCAGATCGCATGTAATGTCTTCCTTTCCATTTGAATGCTTTCTAATTAGTAGGAAGCAATGTAAAAAACGAGGCTGAAAAAAAGCCTCGTTTCACTATACCATATTATTGCTTTGCTCGTACAACTAGCTCATCCTCTCGCTTAATCGAAAAAAAACTTATTTATTTCAGCATTACCATTGACATTGAAAATGATTTTCATTATCATTTAATGTATATGAAACGATGAAAATAATGATAGGTTTATAGGAGGAATAGAGAAATGATTATTGTTACAAATACATCTAAAATTACGAAAGGTGACGCACATAAATTAATTGAGCGCTTTAATAAAGTAGGTAAAGTTGAAACGATGCCTGGTTTCTTAGGACTAGAAGTTCTTCTAACTGAAAATACAGTTGATTATGATGAAGTAACGATTAGCACTCGTTGGAATGCAAAAGAGGATTTCCAAGGTTGGACAAAGAGTACGGCCTTTAAAGATGCGCATTCACATCGTGGTGGATTACCAGATTTTATTATCGATAATAAAATCTCATTCTATGATGTTAAAATTGTCCGTATGCCAATTGCTGCGGCTCAATAACTTCGTTTTTAATAGTTGGTATAGAAGTATGAGAAGGAATACATCTTCTCTACTTCTATACCTTTTCTTTTTTCAACTTCTTTTCACCAACTTCGCATGCACGACTAGTCTGCCCGCCTCTGGATCTAGTGCATAATCACACGTTGAAAGTGTTAAAATTTGATCATCCGCTGTCACTTTTGTATCTGTTTTATAGAGTGACCTATCCTTAATTTTTTCTAGAAAAGATGCATAGTCTTCATCGCTTCCAAAATCCGTTTCAATATAATAGAAATCAGTTGTCGTTGTATATACTGAAAATACTTCTACATCATATCCTTCAAACAAAGTATCGTAGTACAATTTGCGATGAGACATGAAGAAATCTTCTTCTAATATTTTTTTAAGACTCCCAAACATAGAGCCGTCTTTCATACGATGTCCGTATAGAATCGTATTTCGATTTTGAGATTTTACATCGTTACGATGATCCATAAAAATACTGCCTGCCCTCATGTCCTCACCTTTATAATTACGGTATAAATAGTAATCGTTGTCTTTGGCTTGAACAATTGGATAATTAATTTGCGTATCATCCATCGTAATCCAGCCAACTATTTCTGGATTAATTTTTTGTAAGGCTTGAAACTGCGCACGTACTGCTCCATCTGATGATTTTTCTTCCATCGGACTCCTTTGATAAATATCTTGTGCTTCAGCCATTACTTTGCGATTTTCATAGTAATCCATGAACATCCCGCCTAATTCATACACGGAGTAGAAAAAGATACCTAAAAAAGCAACTGTAAGTATTCTTTGAAAAAAGGAATTCTTTTTCTTTTCTTTCTTGCCGCTCAAATTATCACCTCAAAACGGATTACCAAAGGGATTTAGTCGCCTATCAAATACCCATTGGCACCATATACAATCCTGTATCTTCATCGTGCTTTACAACAACGTCTACACCATATATCGTCTTGATCATATCTTCCGTTACGACTTCACCTGGCTTACCCTTCATCACAATTTCTCCATCTTTCATAACGATAATATGATCGCTATAACGGATTGCTTGATTAATGTCATGTAATACCATAACAATCGTTAAACCATGTACTTCATTTAACTCTTTCACTAACTCTAATATTTCAAGCTGATAGTAAATATCTAAATACGTCGTTGGTTCGTCTAAAAACAGCATGGGCGTATTTTGCGCTAAAGTCATCGCAATCCAAACACGTTGCCTTTCCCCACCAGATAATGCATGTATTGGCTTATCACGCTTATCTTGTAGTCTCGTACACGTCAATGCTCTTTCTATTGCTTCGCTATCCTCATCCGTTTGTGTAGAAAAAATATTTTTATATGGCATACGCCCAAAACTCGTCAATTTTTCAACTGTAATATCTGCTGGCGCCTCATTTTGCTGATGAACGACCGCTAGCTTTCTAGCAAACTCTTTCGGCTTATACTGGCTAATAGCTTTCCCATCTAGCATTACTTCTCCGCTACGGGGATCATGATTTCGCGACATAACACCTAGTAATGTTGATTTCCCACAACCATTTGGACCAATAATTGTTGTAATTTTTCCAACCTCTATCTCACTACTAACAGACTGTAAACGATCCGTTACATTATCATAAGAAAAGGTTACATTTTTAATTTCCATGAACTCGATCACTCTTTCTAAGCAAGAATATTAAGAACGGACCACCGATGACTGCCATAATCGTCGCCGCTGGAATTTCATTAGGCGGTACGATTAGCCTACCAATTGTGTCTGCCGTTAAAATTAATAACGCACCTGCAAGGGCTGAAAATGGAATAAGTACTTTATGATCTGATCCAACCAGTTGCCTTGAAATATGCGGGATAAGTAATCCAACGAAAGCGATAACACCCGCAATTGCAGTTGATACAGCTGCTAAAAGAACAGCAATGACAGAAATAATAAGGCGTACCCTCGTCACGTGAAGTCCAAGGTTTTTAGCCGTTTTATCTTGTAGAGATAATAAATTACACCACGCCCCTACAAACAGTGCAAGTACAAGGCCGATTGATCCATATGTAACAAGTACTTCCACATCGCCCCATGTCTTCATCGTTATATTAGATGTTGTCGTCTGCTTAATACTTTTAATGAAATATCCGCAAATCGTAACGAAAGATTCATTTAAACCAGTAAACATCGCATTTATCGCTATACCGATCAAAATGATACGCAGCGGACTTAAACCTGATTTCCAAGAAAACGCATAAACGAGATAACAAGCAAACGCACCGCCTAAAAACGCGAATAGTGGTGTCCAGAAAAAGAACTGAGGGAATAGCGTAATGATAACAAGCGTCATAAAACTGGCCCCTGAAGATATCCCGATAACCCCAGCATCCGCAAGTGGATTTTTCATAACTGCTTGGAAAAGCACACCAGAAACAGCAAGCGCCGCTCCAGTGAAAAGTGCAATAATGATGCGCGGGAAACGTAAATCTTTAATGACTTCAACATCTTCATTTGTCCCTGTAAATATACCTTGAAAAAGATCAATGACACCTATTTCTAAACTACCTTTCACAGCGGATACAGTAGTCATAATAACTAGTAATACTGTGACGATGAAGAAACTCCAAATTTTTTTATTCATCTCAATCTTCCTTTATCTATACATGCATCATGGATACATCATTTTCTTTAATTCATCTAAGGCTTCAATAGCTGCTAAATTCCCCGTCGTTCCAAATAAGCGCTCTTCTAAATCGTACACTCTATTATTTTTAACTGCGGCAAAATGCTTCCAAATGTCGTTCGTTTTAAATTCCTTATCGAACATTTTCACAACTTCATCTGGCATACCATGCGCTGCACGTAAAATAATATCTGGATCAGCTTTTTTTAAGTACTCTGTATTAGAAGCTAAATATTCTACTTTCTCACCTTGTACTATATTTTTACCACCTAGTTGTTTTACTAAATCCCCGATATATGAGTGTTCTGTCGCTACTAAATAGCTTCCAGGCACTCCAAGTAAAATAAGGACTGTCGGTTCTTTCTTCCCTTTTACTTGTTTTTGAATGTCTGCAACCTTTTTATCAAACTTTGTTACGACTGCTTCAGCCTGTTTCTCACGCCCATATTTTTTGCCCAACTCTGTAATTGAGTTTTGCATGTTTTTTAAACTCGTTAAATTTAAAAAGTTTGCCTTAATGCCCGCTTCATTAAAAACTGGCTTCAACTCATATTCAAGCGTCGTAACAGATAATACTTCTGATGGTTTCATTGATTTTACTTTTTCCATATCAGGACTCATCGGATTCCCAACTTCAGGTAAACCTTTATAGCGCTTTGGCAAAGTTTTAGAACTTGTAGGAATACCTGCTAAATCTACTTCTAATGCATCCATAATTTCAGTCACAGCAACTGTCGTTGCAATAACACGTTCCTCACTACTGCTCTTTACCTTTTTTGCCGTTTCTTTTTTGGGTGATGAGCACCCAGCTATACTAAATAAAAGAATGATAGCCATGAATACACTCGTGATTTTCTTCACTCTCAATCACCACTCCTTTCGGTACAATATGAAACGAGTCTTGATGCATGAAACCATGCATCAAGACTCCAAATTTTACAGTCTACCTGCTCTATATTTACGAACTAAGAAAGCAAGTGATCCTAGTAATAGCAACATATACATTCCAATCTGTGCTGTATCTGCTGTTTTTGAGTTTTTCTCTTTTTCTACATCATTCTTTACATTTTCATTTTGCTTCTTACCGTCCGCATTTCGGTTAAAATCAGGATTACTGATTGTTTTTACATTGTCTACTTTCGGTGTAATCACTGGATTTTTCGGTTCATTCTTCGGATCGTTTTTCGAATCCTCTTTAATAGTTCCTACTGCACCAATATTATTTGTATCAAATTGAATTTGCACATCGTAGAAATGATGGTAGTTCATTGAATCGATATCTACTTTTGTTTTCGCATTTAATTTCGCAAATAAATCATCGATTTCAAACTCTACTACTCTCGTATCTGCATTTTTATCTTCACTCACTACTTTTGCATCAACAAATGCACCAGCATTTTCTGTTTGGAACTTCGTAATCCACGCACTATTTTTCAGTGTCATCGCAACATATTTTTTGCCATCTTTCACTGTTAATCTTGCTGGCTTTACAACGTATTGATTCATCATTGAAATCTCATCCGTTTTATCTTTTAACACTTTAAAAGCAACATCATATTGACCGTCTTTTAATTTTTTCGGATCGACTGTTATGTGTCCATTTTGGTTATTATTTCCGCCTTGATTATTGTTTCCATCTTGGTTGTTACTTCCACCTTGGTTATCGTTTCCGCCTTGATTATTGTTTCCATCTTGGTTATCGTTTCCGCCTGGAATGTTGTTTCCATCTTGATTACCTAAAGCTTTAATACTACCTTTATCAAATGCAAATTGAATATCATAGAAATGATGGTAGTTCATCGCATCAATATCCACTTTCACTTTTGCATTTAACTTTTTCGATAAGTCGTCTACTTCTACTTCCACTACTCTTGTATCTTGCTCTTTATTTGTACCTAATACTTTCGCATCGACAAACGAACTATTCTTTTCAAACTCAAACTTTGTAATCCATGAGCTATTCGTTACTGTGAAGGATACATATTTCTTACCATCTTTCACTTTTAATACGCCTGGACTCTTCGTATATGTGTTCATCATTGAAATTTCGTCTGTTTTATCTTTTAGCACTTTAAAACCGATACTGTATTCACCATCTTTAAGAGCATTTGGATCAATTGTTGTGTTATTGTCTTGGTTATCGTTTCCGCCTTGGTTGTCGTTTCCTCCTTGGTTATTGTTTCCGCCTTGGTTGTCGTTTCCGCCTTGGTTATCTAACGGCTTAATGCTATCTTTATCAAATGCAAATTGAATATCGTAGAAATGATGATAATCCATTGAATCGATGTCTACTTTTACTTTTGCATTTAATTTTTCCGATAAATCTGCTACTTCTACTTCCACTACGCGTGTGTCAGCTTTCGTATCTTCACTTAATACATTCGCATCAACAAACGAACCATTTTTATCAAATTCAAACTTTGTAATCCATGCACTATTCGTTAATGTAAATGATACATATTTCTTACCATCTTTTACTTTTAACACACCTGGACTTTTCGTATATGTGTTCATCATTGAAAGTTCATCTGTTTGATCTTTTAATGTTTTAAAATTGATGCTGTATTCGCCATCTTTAATTGTTTCAGCATCTGGTTTCTTATTTCCATCCGGTTTTTCTACTTCCGGCTTTTTATCTTCATCCGGTTGTTTCTCTTCATTTTTAATTTGTTCAAGCTTGTCTTGTTCAAATACAAGTTGTACGTCATGAGTTTGCTTGTAGTTTCTTGATGCCATCTCAATAAATACTTTTGTATTTATTTTTTTTGATAAATCGGCTACTTCAAATTCTACGACTCTTGTATCTTTTTCTTTATCTTCACTCACTACTTTTGCATCAACAAATGCACCATCTTTTTCCGTTTGGAAATTTTTAATTAATGAGCTGCTTTTTAGCGTTACAATCTCTTTTTTCTTACCATTTTCTACTTTCAATACTCCTGGATTTTCCATGTAAGTATTCATTTTAGATTCTTCATCTGTTTTATCTTTTAACACTTTAAATGGAATACTGTACGCACCATCTTTAATTGTGTTAGAATTTGGTTGTTGATCTGGGTCAGGCTTTTGGTCGGGCTTCTGACTTGGATCCGGATTTTTATTTGGATCTGGCTTATTAGCTGGGTCCTCTTTTTCATCTGGTTTTTCTACATGAATTGGTGTAATGCTATTTTGGTCGAATGAAATACGAATGTCATAGTAATGATGATAATTAAAAGCATCAATATCAACTTTCACTTTCGCATTTACTATTTTCTCTACATCTTCCACATCAAATTCTACTACTCTTGTATCGTTCTCTTTATCTTCACTAACTACATTTACATCAACGAATTGACTACCTTTTTCTGTTTCAAACTTCGTAATCCACGAACTATGTGTTAACGTAAAGGATACTTTCTTTTTCCCATCCTTTACTTTCAAAGTCCCCGGGCTTACAGAATATTGATTCATCATTGATTCTTCATCTGATGTATCTTTCAAAACTTTGAAACCAATTGAATATTCACCGTCAGCTAAAGTTGTAGCTGCTTGAACTGCAAGCGGTTGTAGCGTTGATACGAATGTAAAAATCGTTAGAAACATTGCAACAACAATTTTAAAATACCTGTTCAATAGAATGACTCTCCTTTTTAAAAAATTTCCAATTATTTAATGCTGTTCCCATCAAATACAAAACGAATATCATATGAAGCGTTATAATTAATAATTGGGATGTTAATTTTTACCTTACCATTTAGTTTTTCTGACAAGTCAGCAACTTCAAATTCTACTACTCTAGTATTCTCTTTTTTGTTTTCACTTAAGACTGTTGTTTCTAAGAATTGACCATCTTTTTCTACTTGGAAACTTTTAATAGAAGCACTATCTTTCACTTTAAATGAAGCATATTGTTTTCCGCTTTTAACTGTTAATGTTGCTGGGCTTTCAAAATAACTATTCATTCTAGATGATTCATCTTTATCGCCTTTCCATACAGTAAAAGCAATATTATATTTCCCATCAGCTAGTTGTGTAGCAGCTTTTGCATCTTGTAAACCTAGTGTTGCTATAAACGTAAATAAGACAGCAAATACGGCAATAATCATTTTAAATTGTTTAAACATATATTCATCGCCCTTCCAAAGATTTATTTACTTAACTTCACTTTACGAACTAAGAAAATACCTGAGATTAAAACTAACGCTGCAAATAATCCAATGCGAGCATCATCACCTGTTTTTGGGTTATCTGTTTTTTCAGCCTTTCCACTTTCATTTGTTCCTTTATTTGCATCTTTATTTGTTGCTTTGCTCTCTTCTTTCTTTTGCTCTTCTTTTACTTGGCCATCTTTTTTAGTTTGATCATCAGTTTTTGTTACACCAGCTGCATTGTTATCGCCGCCTACAGCTTTTACATTCGCATCAAATGCAAAGCGAACTGTGTAATGATGGTCGTAGTTTGCACTTGGTACAACAACATGAATTTTTACTCCTAACGGTTTAGATAAATCATCAACTTTAAATTCAACCGTTCTTTTATCAGCTGCTTCGTCTTTGCTAATTACTTTTGAATCAACGAAGTTCCCATTCTCTGGTGCTTTAAATTCTGTAATCCAAGCACTATGGTTCATTGGAACTTGTACTCTCATCTCACCATTTTTTACAATTAACTTAGCTGGTTTTTCAAAATAATCATTTGCCATTGAAGCTGAATCATCTTCCGCCTTTTTGATAACGTAGTTAATATCGTAAGTACCATCAGCTAATTTTGCTGAGGCTTGTCCAGATGGTATTACGAGAAAAGCTAGCATACATACTAACGTTATAATAAATGCGGGTAATACTGAAAACTTTCTCATTTTGCTTACTTCCTCCTTGTTTATCTTTCGTTTTATATTTTTAAAATGATAATTATTCTCAATTTATAAGAAAAAAATAATCTCTTCTACCTTTATTTCATTGTCATTACTTTATGTAATGTAAGTATCGTTGATTATCATTCTCACTAAAGGTCAAAAAATATAATATCCCTCTATATTCCCTATAAAAAGCACTCTAAAATAATTCAATCGCTTTACTGATTATCATTCTCAACAGACTACAAAAAAAATAAACTACCTAATTCTATTGTTCTATCACCTCTTCTTCCAAAAATGATATAGTCATAGAAAACCGCTTCCCCTGCTCCCTCACTTCCCTTCCAATATTTCCACAACTAAGTCAATCTTAGCCTAATGCTAATTTTATTGTCAACTATATTACGTATAATTTTTTTAATATCTAAATTTTTTTATATACGGCTTTTTCTACAAAAAAAGAGGCTTCCTTTCATAGAAAGCCTCTTTTCTCTATTTTTCTACAGCAATTTCTTGCTTTTGAAACTTAGAAACTATATAACCAATTCCTATACCGATCATACCTGGAACTAACCAACCAATCCCTACGCTATATAATGGAATTTTATCTAAAATAGGTGTTAGTGCAGCAATTTGAAGATCTGCATTGTGTAATCCATCAAAGAAGCTAATCGCAAATGATCCTACAATACCACCTACATACATCGCTAATGGAAGACGAACGTAGTTTTCAACGAGTGATAATACGATCAATACGATACCAATTGGGTAAATTGCAATTAAAATTGGCAATGCTAATGCATTTAACTGAGTTAAACCAAGATTCGCTACCATAAATGCTAATACACAAAAAATGAAAACAACTTTTTGATAAGAAAGCTTCGGTAATAACGAAGAGAAATATTCTCCACAAGCTGCAACAATACCAACAGAAGTTGTTAAACATGCTGCTGTAATTGCGATGCCTAGTAATAACATTCCGTAATTACCAAATAAATGATTTACGACGTTTGTTAAAATGATCCCTCCGTTTGCTCCCATTCCAAGTGAAACACTAGAAGCTCCAAGGTAAGCAAGCGCCAAATAAACAAGAAGTAAACCAAGTGCTGCAATAAATCCTGCAAAGATTGTTACTTTCGCAATACTGTTCTTATTTGTAATACCTTTTGCTTTTAAAGCACTAATGACAACATTTCCGAAAACGAGTGCTGCAAGTCCATCTAAAGTTAAATATCCGTCGATAAAACCTTTAAAAAGAGGAGCACTATACGCTTCTGTCGGTGCACCAAACTCTCCCATTGGCGTAATAATTGCTTTCGCTACGATAATTGCTATAACAGCTAACAAAATTGGAGTTAACACTTTACCGATGCGTCCCACTAATTTCGATGGGTTTAAAGCTAAATAGAACGTTACTGCAAAGTAAATAAGTGTAAAGATAACAAGTGGATATGATTGACCAGCTATTTCACTTGGTAAAAACGGTGCAACACTCATTTCGTAAGCAACTGTTCCTGTACGTGGAACACTTACGAATACGCCTAAACATAAATAAATTGCAGTGATAAAAACAAGTGCGAATATAGGATGTACACGTCCTGCTAATTCATTAATATCTCCCTTTAGAGCTATAACAATAACCCCTAATAAAGGCAGTCCTACACCTGTTACGATAAAGCCAAATAACGCGATCCATACATCTGTTCCAGCACCTTGTCCTAACGCTGGTGGGAAAATCATATTACCTGCACCGAAAAACAGTGCAAATAACATTAAGCTTATTGCAAACATCTCAGAAAACTTTAAAGATGATTTCATTTCTACTAACCTCCTGAATAATTATCTGATTAACAAAATATTCTGAATTAAATTCCGTCACATATCCTCTTTCAAGCATACTTCCCTATAAAAGAACGCAAAAAACACCCGTCCCTAACAAAGGGACGAGTGTTGAAATCGTGGTTCCACCCTTATTCTAATAAAATGAATTTATAACAAAATAAGCTCATTTTATAGCTCGTGTAAATTGATAACGGTTTTATCCGCCAAGAATTACAATGCATCACGCAGTTCACTCTTGAAGTTTAGAGGTGGTAAGTTTGTCTTTCCGTATTAGGAAGCTCACAGCCTAAGGCTTCCCTCTCTGAGAATCGTCAAAAACAACTCATGTCCTCATCATTACTTTTATAAAATATTTTGTCGAAACTTGTTGTTTTTTATTATATGGGCTATTTTTTAAAAAATCAATAGTTTTATTTTTTCTGACAAAAAAATATAGGGAGAAAACTTTTCTCCCTATAACTGCCCTATTAATATTTCTAATTCGTCAGCTGTAATGTTTCGCCATTTTCCAGATTCTAGTCCATTTAGCTTTATATTCATAATGCGAACTCGCTTTAGCTTTGTTACAGTAAACCCGAAAGCACGGCTCATTCTACGAATTTGCCTATTCATTCCTTGCGTTAAAACGATGCGGAATGTAGACTGATTAACTCTCGTCACTTTACATGGCTTCGTCATTCCATCTTTAATCTTTACACCGCTGGACATCTCATCAATAAACCAGTCTGTAAACGGCTTATCAACGGTAACGATATATTCTTTCTCATGCTCATGATTACCATGTAAAATTTGATTGGCAATCGCACCGTCATTCGTTAATAAAATAAGTCCTTCCGATGCTTTATCTAACCGTCCAACAGGAAAGATTCGCTCTGGATAATTGATATAATCAATAATATTATCTTCAATATGATCGGCTGCTGTGCAAGTAATGCCAACTGGTTTATGAAAGGCAATATACACTTTTTCTTTCTCTTCTTTTGCAATAACTTGCCCATCAATCGTTACAATATCACCTTCATTAACGAGTGCACCGTGCGTACATACTTCACCGTTAATACAGGCACGTCCTGCTTTAATGAGACGGTCTGTTTCACGTCTTGAGCAGGATTTTGCTTCGCTTATGTATTGGTTGATTTTCATGTTTTATTCCTTTTCTTATAGATTAAAAGCGTCAACCCATGGCAATATCATTATGCCAAGATTGACGCTCCTTTACTTCGCAAAAACAACTAAATAAATTACCCCAATCACCAAAAATATTCCGCAACAAGCTAACAATACTTTTGCAAGTTTGTCCATAAACATATAATGGTTTCCCCTTTTGTTTGGTTGTTTGCTATTTTAATTCGACAACTGTTACGCCTAGGCCTCCCTCGCCCATGTCACCGTAACGGTAATTCTTCACGCCGCGGTGCTTCTTCAAGTAATCTTGTACACCTTGGCGAAGTGCTCCTGTTCCTTTACCGTGAATAATTGACACACGAGGATAGCTTGCAAGTTGTGCATCGTCTAAATATTTTTCAACGCGCATCATTGCATCTTCATAACGTTCACCGCGAAGATCAAGCTCTAACGAAACGTGGTAATCTCTACCCTTCACACTTGCGACTGCTTTTTTCTCAGTTTGCTTCGGTGTATTAATGTATTCCATATTGGATTCTTTCACTTTCATCTTCAGAATACCAATTTGTACGCTCCACTCTGTATCACTTACTTTTTTAAGCAATTGACCTTTTTGACCGAACGTTAACACTTTTACTTCATCACCTGGTCGTAATTGTTGTTTCGGTGCTGTATTTTTCACATTTACTTTTTGTTTTTTCACAAGCTCTGGTGCTGCCCCTTCTAGACGGCTCTTCGCTTCAATAAGCTCATGGTCTTTCACATTTACAAGCTGTGCTTTACGCAATTGACGAAGTTCATGAATAATGCCTTCTGCTTCTTTCTTCGCAGCTTCGACTTTTTCTTCCCCTTCTTTTTGCGCTTTTAATAATTTTTCATCGCGCTCATCGTTAAATTCAATAATTTGACGCTGTAATTCACGATGAAGTTTTTCAGATTGCTTACGATATTCTTCCGCTTCTTTTCGTTCGCTCTCTGCATTTTTTTGGCTTTCTTCTAGCTTTGCAATCATATTTTCGATTTTATTCGTATCTGTACTAATATGGTTACGAGCGCGATCAATAACGCGATCAGACAAACCAAGACGCTTCGAAATTTCAAAGGCGTTACTACGTCCTGGTACACCGATTAATAATTTGTACGTTGGGCTTAATGTATTCACATCGAACTCAACGCTCGCATTAATAACTTGCTCACGATTGTATCCATATGCTTTTAATTCTGGGTAATGCGTCGTTGCAACAACGCGAGCACCGCGGTTACATACTTCATCTAAAATAGAAATCGCTAGTGCAGCCCCTTCTTGCGGATCTGTCCCAGCACCTAATTCATCAAATAGGACTAAACTTTCAAAATCAGCTTTTTCTAAAATATCTACAATGTTTACCATATGAGAAGAGAATGTACTTAAATTTTGTTCAATCGATTGCTCATCACCGATATCAGCAAAGATGTTTTTAAATACACATATCTCTGATTCATCCATTACCGGAATATGAAGACCAGATTGCGCCATTAAGACACAAATACCGACTGTTTTAAGTGTAACTGTTTTACCACCTGTATTCGGTCCTGTAATAACGATTGTTGTAAAGTCTTTACCAAGCATAATGTTATTTGGCACGATAATTTCCGGATCGATAAGCGGATGGCGTGCTTGTTTTAAATCCATGTAGCGTTCATTATTTACGATTGGTTTCGTCGCTTTAATTCGCTTCGCATAAAGAGCTTTCGCAAAAATAAAATCAAGATTTGCAACTACTTCTACGTTTGATAAAACGATATCAGCTTCCACTGCTACTTCTTCCGTTAACATCATTAAAATGCGTTCTACTTCTTGTTTTTCTTTCACACGTGCTTCTTGAAGTGCGTTATTTAATTCCACGATTACTTGCGGTTCGATAAATAATGTTTGTCCAGAAGCGGATTGATCGTGAACAATACCACCATATACGCCGCGGTATTCTTGTTTTACCGGGATTACGTAGCGTTCGTTACGAATCGTTACAATTGCATCTGATAACATTTTTTGCGCGTTTGAAGAACGCGTCATGTTTTCTAATTTCTCACGAATACGGCTTTCCGCAGTACGAATTTGGTTACGAATACCACGCAATTTGTCACTTGCGCTATCGACTACTTCACCGCCGTCACCAATACAATTTGTAATCTTCTTTTCTAAATCATATAAAGACACAATTTGCGCGACATGTGTTTCTAAAATTGGAAGCTCAACACCGTTGTCAATCATATCGTCAATGAAACGTTTCATTTGGCGACTACCGTACATCGTACTTGCGATTTCAATTAATTCATGAGGACTTAACATACTTCCAATTTTCGCACGCTTAATATTTGAACGAATATCAGAAATCCCTCCAAGTGGTACATGTCCTTTTAAACGGATAACTTTCGCTGCCTCATCCGTTGTTTCTTGCAGTTCCACAATCTCTTCAAAATTTGTGCTTGGCACTAAATTCTTCACTTTATCACGACCAAGTGAAGATGCTGTATGTTCAAGTAATTGTTCTTTTACTTTATTGTATTCTAATACACGCAACGTTCTTTCTAACATGTTGCAGGTCCCCCCTGTATTACTTATTACGTTTAATATAGTCTAATAAACGTTCAATATCCCATGTGTTAATCACATTATCTTTTTGAATCCAACCTTTACGCGCTGCTGCTACACCTGTTTCCATATCTTCTAACATTTCAAGTGTATGGGCATCCGTATTAATCGCTACTTTTACACCAGCATCTTGTGCTTGTTTTAATAATTTCGCGCTTAAATCTAGGCGGTTTGGATTTGCATTTAATTCTAAAACTGTATTTGTTTCTTTTGCGAGCTGGATTAATAAATCTGTATCTACATCGTAACCCTCACGGCGCCCAAGAAGACGTCCTGTCGGATGAGCAATCATTGTCACATGTTTATTCTCAAGTGCAGTACGAAGTCGTTTCATAATCGTTTCACGGTCTTGTGAGAAGCTAGAGTGAATGGCTCCAATGACATAATCTAGTTCTGCTAATACTTCATCATCAAAATCAAGTGTCGCATCTGGTAAAATGTCCATTTCGATTCCGCGCAAAATTGTAATGTCTGGATACTTTTCATTCATACGTTCAATTTCTTTCGCTTGTTCACGAAGACGCTCTTTCGTTAAACCGTTCGCTACTTTCAAGTATTGCGAGTGATCAGTAATTGCCATAAATTTATATCCACGAGCGCGGCATGCTTGTACCATTTCTTCAATTGAAAAGGCACCGTCACTCCATGTTGTATGCATATGTAAATCACCTTGTATATGAGAGAACTGAATTAAGTTCGGATACTCTTTAATTAATTCAATTTCTTTTCCATCTTCACGCACTTCTGGTGGGATGAATGGAAGACCGAAATGAGCGAAGAACTCCTCTTCCGTTTCAAATGTTTTCACTTCACCTGTTTCTAAGTTTTCTACACCATACTCACTAATTTTCTCGCCTCTATCTTTCGCAATTTGGCGCATTTTTACGTTATGATCTTTTGATCCTGTGAAATGGTGAAGAGTTGTAATAAATTCTTCTGGTTTTACTAAGCGGAAGTCAATTGAAATATCATATTCATATTGAAGACGAACAGATACTTTCGTATCTCCACTTGCAATCACTTCAATCATATTATCAAATTGTAGTAAATGTTCACGTACTACTGCTGGCTCTGTCGTTGCAATGATGAAATCTAAGTCCTTCACTGTCTCACGAACACGGCGTAAACTACCAGCACGTGAGAAACGGATTATTTCAGCAACATTCGACAATTTCTCCTCTATTTCCCCGGCAATAGGCAATACCATCGCAATTGGTAAACGCTCTGGACGAGAGCCTACTTGATCAATTGCTTCTAATATTTTCTCTTCTGTTTTCTTACCGAATCCAGCTAAAGCTTGTACTTTATTTTCTTCACAAACAGCTTTTAACGTTTCCATATCAACAACACCAAGTTCTTTGTATAACTTGGCCACCTTCTTACCACCAAGGCCTGGTAGTTTTAATAGTGGTAATAAACTGCTTGGTACTTCTTTTTCAAGTTCTTGTAGTACTTCAGATGTTCCCGATTCTATATATTCTTGAATAACTGCTGCCGTTCCTTTTCCGATACCTGGAATCTTTGTGAAATCTTCAATTTCAGAAAGACTACGGTCATCACTTTCTAGTGCTGCCGCCGCTTTACGGAATGCAGATATTTTAAATGGATTCGCGCCCTTTAGTTCCATAAACAGGCCGATTGTCTCTAGTAATTTGATAACTTGTTTTTTATTCACTTTCATCATTGCCCCGCCTTTCTTTCATAGAAAAAAAACTTCTCTTTCCGAAAAAAGAGAAGTTACACTCTGCTACCTGTCTGCCATAGTTCCTTCACCTTTTCAGAAAGAATCGGTGTATCGTCTACAATTATTTTGCTAATTGATGATTTTTGTAATGGTGTTTGTATTTGTTCAATTGGAAGAATTGATCCAACAATAATTAAGACAAACAGAATGATATACACTTCTAAAAAGCCAAGAAGTGCCCCAGCAACCGCATTGACTTGCTTTAAAACTGGGATTTCTGCAAACATATTCAGTAAATTACCAAGTAGTGAAAGTGCGATTTTTGTAATAATAAATAATACGATAAACGCAATTGCTTGATAGAAGACACCCTCAATATTATTCGCATCTATCCATTCTGGAACAGAAACATTCTTATCAAATGGATACGGAATAATTTTCGCAAGTGCTGGCGCTAAATCTTTACAATACCAGTATGCAACGAGGTATGCGATAATAAAGCTTGTTAACTTTACAAGTTGCAAAATAAATCCTCTGCGTAAACCGAGGAAGAATCCCATAACAAGCAATAAAATGATAATAATATCAATCATGTTTATTCAATTCCTTTTTGTGTCATACTTTCTTTCAATTTCTCATGTTCTTCTTTTAATTTTATGTAATCGTGTATGACGTTTACCGCCGTCAATACCGCTAGTCTACTCGTATCAAGCGAAGGATTCTTGGCATTGAGTTCGCGCATTTTATCATCCACAATCGCTGCTACCATGCGGATATGACTTGTACTTTCATCGCCAACAACTGAATATTGTTGACCATATATTTCTACATTAATTCGACTTTTATTTCCCTTTTGTTGTGACAACTCACCGGCCTCCAATCACGTACAGAATCCTAAAGTTTATCATACCATGAACCATCATAATATGGAAACAGAAAGAACAATCCGATATGATAAAAATAACAACATAAAAAAGGAGCGACCATTTTGTCAAATTCTATCGTAATACAAACAAGTTCTACAGTAATTGAAGACATGAAACAACAATACAAACAAGCACTTAGCCCCAAAATTCCGCAAGGCGGTATCTTTATGGCAAAAGTTCCATCTTGCACAATTACAGCTTATAAATCAGGAAAAGTGATGTTTCAAGGTGGACGTGCTGAAGCAGAAGCTTCTCGTTGGCAAACTGTCTCTCAAACACCAAAATCAGCTGTAAAAAAATCGGTCAATTCACATCGTTATGCGCCGCCCGCTTCCATCGGCACAATGTCTATTTTAGGATCAGACGAAGTAGGTACTGGTGATTACTTCGGACCGATGACAGTAGTTGCTGTATATGTGGATGCAAAGCAAATTCCACTTTTAAAAGAACTCGGTGTAAAAGACTCCAAAAACTTAAATGATGCTCAAATTGCTGAAATTGCAAAACAACTCCTTCACGTTGTTCCTTATAGCTCTCTCGTTCTTCACAATGAAAAATATAATGAGCTATTTGATAAAGGAAACAACCAAGGTAAACTAAAAGCTTTACTACATAATAAGGCAATTACAAACTTACTAGCGAAAATAGCACCTACAAAACCAGAAGGCATCTTAATCGACCAATTTACACAGCCTGATACATACTATAAATATTTAGCGAAACAAAAACAGGTACAGCGTGAAAATGTTTACTTCGCTACAAAAGGTGAGAGCGTTCACTTAGCTGTAGCTGCTGCTTCCATTTTGGCTCGTTACTCATTCGTAAAACAATTTGACGAACTAAGCAAAAAAGCTGGTATGCCACTTCCGAAAGGTGCTGGTAAACAAGTTGATATTGCCGCTGCTAAATTAATTCAAAAAGTCGGTAAAGAAAGACTACCTGAGTTTGTGAAAGTGCATTTTGCTAATACAGAGAAGGCGTTTCGGTTACTGAAAAAATAACTACTTTTTAGTATCGACAGGATATGGATGAACTAAACAAGGCGAAAAGAATTGAATTCTTTTCGCCTTTTATGAATGAAAAATGGATACATAGGATCTCACACGTTCCTATTTTTGTCGCACTCCTTCTGTATATCTATATTTTTAAATTCAGTCTGATATATATTCATTTACTATTCACCTAAAAAAGAGAGTCTCCATGACTCCCTTTTTATGTTTAACTTCGTTTCTGCTTCTTATTTGATGAAGGTACTTTATAAGAACCCGTTTCATGCGTAGTCGTTCCTTGTCCTTCCACTTCCGGAGAACCTAAGCTTGATCTAGAATGGTCTGTTTTCACTTTCTTACTCATTACAATCACCCCCAAGATTACTTTTCACTTAAGAGTAAAAAACTATTCAGCATAACCATCTGAACATATACTGGCTACTCTTTTATCCTCCTGTCTGTTTTTCACTAATGTCCCATAGACGTTTTGCGGCATCCTTATCCAAGGCAGCTTCAGACATTTTTCCTATTTGCTTATCGGCATAGTAATAAACACTATGATCAGTAAATTCAGTTGATTCTGCTAGCCATATTAGAGTTTCAGCACCTTTCTCGGGTGTACGAGAGAAAGGTTTCATTGCTGCCATAGTTAAGCGAGCAACTAGACCATTGTCCTGGTTGAAATTCGTAGCCACTAGCCCTGGATCGAAGCTGTATGCACTAACACCCGTCCCCTCCAACCGCTTTGCCAATTCAGCGGTAAATAAAATATTTGCTAGTTTTGATTGAGCATAACGCATTGTAGGACCACCCATGAATTTCTTAACACCACGATAAAGTTGTTCTGCATCTAAATCACCGAAATCAATTCCCTTTTTAGCCATTTTGTGACCGTGAGATGCGGTGGTGATAACACGAGCAGGAGCACTTTCTTTTAAACGCTCCAACAGCAAATTAGTGATTAGGAATGGACCTAAATGGTTAACCGCCCAAGTCATCTCCAAATCGTCCTCTGTAAGCTGCCTTGTTTGAAATAAAGCACCAGCATTATTCACTAATATATCTATTCTCGGACACCTTTCTAAAATATCAGTAGCTACCCGGCGTATAGATTGTTGGGAAGCCATATCAGCTAAAAATAGATCTATCATCACATCCTCATTCGTTACATCCTTAATTTGAGCAATAGCAGCATTCGCTTTTTCCTCGTTACGTGCAATGATTCCAAGTTTGGCACCGCGCTCTGCAAATGCCTTAGCTGCCGCTAATCCAATACCACTTGTTGCACCAGTAATCACCACATACTTGTCATGCAGTGTCCACTTTGTATGACTTGTAATCTCCCCCATCGAGCCAAAACCCCTTTCCCTTGCCCATAAATATTTCATTCGTTTTACTATATGTGAGATACGAACGAACCTATGAACAACATTTTTCCAAACAAAAAAAGCGAGAGCAACTGCTCTCGCTTTTTTGTTTTTAGAATTCAGAAGAACCTGGAGTTCTTGGGAATGGAATTACGTCACGGATGTTAGCCATACCAGTGATGTACATTAGGAAGCGCTCGAATCCTAGACCGAATCCAGCGTGTTTTGTACCGCCGTATTTTCTAAGTTCTAAGTACCACCAGTAGTCCTCTTCGTTCATACCTAATTCTTTAATTCTGTCTACTAAAACGTCCATTCTTTCTTCACGTTGGCTACCGCCGATTAATTCGCCGATGCCAGGAACTAGAAGGTCAGTAGCTGCTACTGTTTTACCATCTTCGTTCATACGCATGTAGAATGCTTTAATGTCTTTCGGATAGTCAGTTACGAATACAGGGCGTTTGAAGATTTCTTCTGATAAGTATCTTTCGTGCTCTGTTTGTAAGTCAATACCCCATTCTACTGGGTATTTAAATTCAGCACCTGATTCTTGAAGTACTTTAATTGCTTCTGTATAAGTGATGCGACCGAAGTCAGAGTTGATCACGTTGTTCATGCGCTCTAGAACTGTTTTATCAACGAAGCTGTTGAAGAAGTCCATTTCTTCTGGTGCATGCTCTAGTACGTATTTCATTGCATATTTCAGCATATCTTCTGTAAGATCCATTACATCGCCTAATTCAGCGAATGCAATCTCAGGCTCAACCATCCAGAACTCCGCTGCGTGGCGAGTTGTGTTTGAGTTTTCTGCACGGAATGTAGGTCCGAATGTGTACACATCACGGAACGCTAACGCATAAGCTTCAGCATTCAGCTGTCCACTTACTGTTAAGTTTGTTTCTTTACCGAAGAAGTCTTTTGATTCGTCAACTTGTCCGTCTTCACCTTTAGGTACGTTATTTAAATCTTGCGTTGTTACGCGGAACATTTCGCCTGCACCTTCTGTATCACTACCAGTGATAATTGGTGTGTGAACATGTACAAATCCACGCTCTTGGAAGAATTGGTGAATTGCAAATGCTGCGATAGAACGCACGCGGAATGTTGCAGAGAATGCATTTGTTCTTGGACGTAAGTGAGCGATTGTACGTAAGTATTCAAACGTGTGACGCTTCTTTTGAAGTGGGTAATCAGAATCTGATAAGCCCTCGATATCAATTTTTTCTGCTTTAATTTCAAATGGTTGCTTCGCTCCAGGTGTTGCAATTACTTTACCTTCTACTTTAACTGAAGAGCTTAGTGGAAGCTTTGCAATTTCTTTGAAGTTCTCTAATTCTGTATCAAAAACGATTTGAACACCTTTGAAGAAGCTACCGTCGTTTAATTCGATGAAACCAAATGCTTTTGAATCACGTAAGTTACGAATCCAACCCGATACTTGTACTTTTTGATCTGCGTATTTATCTGTATCTCTATACAGACTTTTTACTAATGTGTTTTCCATAGTAAAATTCTCCTTTACTCATATATTTAAATACAAAAAAACCTTTCATCCATAAAGGGACGAAAGGTTAAACTTCGCGGTACCACCCAATTTGTCATAAAGACCAACTTTAACTCGTATGTAATACATACTTCCCGGTTTGTAACAGGCCGGATTCCCGTCTAAGTCTACTCTTGAATACAAGATCCAATTTCGGTTAGCAACTCCAAGGTGTTCTTCATATATACCGCCTCATCAGGCTCTCACCGTCCCTGACTCGCTATGGATTATAGTATATACTACTTTTCCTTATCATCGTCTTTCATTTTGTTAAACTAAAATTAATGTACTACATTCGAGGGAAAGATGCAAGATGCCAGAAAATATATCAGCGATTTTTATAATATATCGACTTACCGACAACTTTCGACAATCGCATCATAAAAAAAAATTGCCGGAATTAATCCGGCAATCTTTTATTACTTACGTAACTCCGCACCAAATTTCTCTTCTACCGCTGTTAATACACGGCTATGTGCTTCTGTTACTTCTTCGTCTGTTAATGTACGTTCTGCATCGAAGTAGTTCATAGAGAATGCAAGTGATTTCTTGCCTTCTTCCATTTTTTCACCTTCGTATAAGTCGAATAGTGTTACTTCTTTTAGAAGTTCTCCGCCAGCTTCAGCAATTACTTGCTTCATTTCACCAGCTTTTGTTTCTGTTGTTACTACAACAGCCATATCACGTGTCATAGATGGGAAACGTGGAATTGCTAAGTAGTAAGTTTCCTCAGCGTCTGCACCGAATACTTTTGCAAGAGATAATTCGAATACGAATGTATTTTTCACATCTAATTGTTTTTCTGTTTCCGGGTGCAATTGACCGATGAATCCGATTGCTTCACCATCTAATACTATGTCAGCTGTACGGCCTGGGTGCATACCTTCACGTTTTGCTGGTGCATAAGTGATTTGGTTTGCAACGCCAAGTACGTCGAATAATCCTTCTAATACACCTTTAACAACGAAGAAGTCTACAACTTTCTTCTCACCTTGCCATGCATGGTGAAGAGCAAGACCTGTCATAACACCTGCAAGATGTTGTTCTTCTTTCGGAAGTTCTCCTGCTTCTGTTGGTAAGAAGATAGAACCCACTTCATATAAAGCAACGCTATCGTTTTTACGTGCAACATTGTATGAAACTGCTTCTAACAATTGTGGTACTAAACTTAAACGAAGTTGGCTACGCTCTTCGCTCATTGGAAGCGCAAGATTTACAGGAGCTTTTTCGTTTGGTTCAACCATGTATTGTTTCGCTTTGTCAGCACTTGTTAATGAATATGTGATTGCTTCATATAAACCAGCACCTTCTAGGAAGCGGCGTACTTTACGACGTTTCGTTTGTGCTGATGTTAATTTACCACGTGTCATTGTTCCAGATGGTAATGTAACTGGAATGTGATCATAACCATACAGACGACCTACTTCTTCTACTAAGTCTTCTGAAATTGTAATGTCAGGACGACGTGCCGGTACATTCACATGGAATGTTCCTTCTACTTCTGTGAATGGGAATTTTAAGTTTGTGAACATTGTACCCATTTCGCTCGCAGCAATATCTGTACCTAATACACGGTTTACTTTTTCAGCTGTAACAGATACTGTACGTTCTTGTACTTGTAAGTTATCAGCTTCTACTACACCTTCAAGTGCTTCTCCGCCAGCGTATTTTGCCATTAAAGCAGCTGCGTGTTGAATCGCTTCAAATGTACGTGTTGGGTCGATTCCTTTTTCAAAACGTGCACTTGATTCGCTACGAAGACCTAAGTCTTTTGATGTACGGCGCACTGTTTGACCTGCAAAGTATGCAGACTCAATTAGAACGTTTACTGTCTCGCTATCAACTTCAGAATCCGCCCCGCCCATTACACCAGCAACAGCTAAAGCTTTTTCACCGTTTGTAATAACAAGGTGGTGGCTTTGTAATTTACGCTCTTGATCATCTAATGTTTGAATCTTTTCGTCTTCTTTAGCTAGACGAACAACGATTTCTTTTGAACCTAATTTATCGTAATCGAACGCATGTAACGGTTGACCGTATTCCATTAAAATGTAGTTTGTAATATCAACTACATTACTAATTGGACGAATGCCAGCTGCCATAAGGCGAGTTTGCATCCACATTGGTGATGGACCAATCTTTACGTTCTTCACCATTTTTGCAATGTATAACGGGTTTTCTTCTTTCGCTTCTACACTTACAGAAATGTAATCAGCTGTTTTTTCTGCTGATTCTTGTAAGTTGATAGCTGGAAGTTTTACTTCACGGCCGTAAATAGCAGCTACTTCATATGCAACACCTAACATGTTTAAGCAATCTGCACGGTTTGGTGTTAAACCAAGCTCAAGCACTTCATCATGTAAGTTTAAAATTTCAAGTGCATCTGCACCAACTTCAGCATCACTTGGGAAGATGAAGATACCGTCTGCATATTCTTTCGCAACGAATTTCCCATCAATACCAAGCTCTTGAAGAGCACAAACCATACCGTGAGAAGCTTCCCCGCGTAGTTTTGCTTTTTTAATTTTGAAGTTACCAGGAAGTACAGCGCCAACTTTTGCAACTGGTACTTTTAAGCCTTTTGCAATGTTAGCAGCTCCACAAATAATTTGAACTGGCTCTTCTTCACCGATATCGATTAAGCATTTGCTTAATTTATCAGCTTCTGGGTGTTTTTCACATTCTAATACGTGACCAACTACAACACCTTTTACACCTTTATTTAATACTTCAACGCCTTCTACTTCAATACCACTTTTCGTGATTTTGTCTGCTAGTTCTTGTGCTGTTACATCTTTAATATCTACATACTCTTGTAACCAACGATATGATACGAACATATTTATCCTCTCCTTCCCTTACGCTCGTTTGAATTGTTGTAAGAAACGTACATCATTTGTATAGAAATGACGAATGTCATCAACGCCGTATTTCAACATTGCGATACGCTCTGCGCCCATACCGAATGCGAAACCTTGATATTCTTTTGAATCATAACCAGCCATTTCAAGTACGTTCGGATGAACCATACCTGCGCCTAAAATTTCAATCCAGCCAGTCCCTTTACAAGTACCGCAACCTTTACCGTGACACATCATACAAGAAATATCCATCTCTACAGATGGCTCTGTGAATGGGAAGAAACTTGGACGAAGACGGATTTCACGATCTTCACCGAACATCTTTTTCACGAATACTTGCAGTGTACCTTTTAAGTCACTCATGCGAATGTTTTTATCAATTACAAGACCTTCAATTTGCATGAACTGGTGTGAATGCGTCGCATCATCGTCATCGCGGCGATACACTTTACCAGGACAAATAATTTTAATCGGTCCTTTTTCTGCATTCTTTTCCATCGTACGTGCTTGCACAGAAGATGTATGTGTACGTAATAACGTTTCTTCTGTGATGTAGAATGTATCTTGCATATCACGCGCTGGATGATCTTTCGGTAAGTTTAATGCTTCGAAGTTGTAGTAATCTTTTTCTACTTCTGTTCCTTCAGCTACTTCATAACCCATACCGATAAATACATCTTCAATTTGCTCAACAACTGCTGTTAACGGATGGTGACAACCTGTTTCAACAGGACGACCTGGCAGTGTAACATCAATTGTTTCAGTAGCTAATTTCGCTTCAATTACTGCTTTTTCTAAGTTGCCAATTTTGTCTTCTAGACGCGTTTGAATCGCTTCACGTACTTCATTTACTAATGCTCCCATACGTGGACGCTCTTCTGCTGATAATTTTCCCATGCCGCGTAATACTTCTGTAATTGGACCTTTTTTCCCTAAATACGCTACGCGTACGTCGTTTAAGCCCTTTAGCTCTTTCGCTTCTTCAATAAGCTCTAACGCTTTTTGCTTTAGCTCTTTTAAACGTGCTTCCATTTGGAACCCTCCTAATTTTAAAAATAAAAAAACCTCGCTCCCAAAAAGGGACGAGGTAAATTCGCGGTACCACCCTAAATTGACAGAACAAGTCTGCCCACTCATTAGTTATAACGATCAATTCTGACCGGAACGCCTTTACATATAAATGGTCCTGGCGCCAACTCCAGAGGTGAATTCACTTCCATCTACCATAAGAATGCTTTCAGTCTACGGCACTCTCTCCCTATATGGCGATTTTGTAAGCTACTCTTCTCTATCAACGTTTTTCGTTATTTAACTTTTATTGTATGTTCATTACGAACATATACTTCAACTTATTATAAGAAGTTTTTTATTTGTTCGCAACTGGGCTTTGTAAATAATACGTTAAAATCCCTGCTGCAACCGCAACATTTAATGATTCTGCCCCTCCGTAAATCGGAATATACAAGTTTTGATCACTTTTCGCAAGAATTTCTTGGCGTACGCCGCTTCCTTCATTTCCTACAATTAATGCAAAACTTCCGGCCGGTGTTACTTCACCATACGGAACTCCATTTTCAAGAGCCGTTCCATATACAGGGACGTTATTTTCTTTTAACTTGTCTACCCATTCTTCTAAGTTCCCTTTTACAATCGGTAAGTGAAAAATAGAACCTTGTGTAGAGCGTAATACTTTACTATTATAAACATCAACGCACCCTTCTCCAAGCACAACGGCATGAATACCAGCTGCATCAGCTGTACGAATAATCGTTCCCAAATTACCTGGGTCTTGAAGGCCGTCTAATAAAAGAAATTTCCCATCAGTAAGAGCTACTTCTTTCTCATGTTTCTCACAAACAGCAAATACGCCTTGCGTTGTTTCTGTTTCGCGAAGTACTTTTACAATTGCTTCAGGCACAATATACATTTCAACATCATTAACTGTCCAATCTTTCGGAAGATCTGTCTGATCTGAAACGATAAGTTCTGTTACAACTCCTGCCTTTAACGCTTCCTCTACTAAATGGAATCCTTCTACAAAAAATAAACCTTTGTTATCGCGCTCTTTTTTCGTCTGCAGCTTTTTCCACTGCTTCACACGCGGGTTTTGTACTGAATCAATGTTTTTCATAATATGTATTTCCCTCTCTTCTTGTCTTATCATTATAGCCTATTTTTCATACATATTTACATAAAAAAGAACAAAAACTAACGTCAGTTTCAATTCTGAAGAAGAGGTGAAGATAATGAGTTTTAATTTACGCGGCGCTGTATTAGCAAATGTATCTGGAAATTCACAAGACCAATTACAAGAAACGATTGTCGATGCAATTCAAAGCGGTGAAGAAAAAATGCTTCCAGGTCTTGGCGTTTTATTCGAAGTCATTTGGAAAAATGCTGATGAAAATGAAAAACACGAAATGTTAGGAACACTGGAGCAAGGATTAAAAAAATAAACAATAAAAGGTCACCTTAGAAAAAAAACTAAGGTGACCTTTTATGTCTATAAAATTTTTCTTCTCCTAAACATTTCTACTTTACTAACGCTGATTGATGGAGTACAATGTTCAAAATACATTTAAACCGATCGATTTTCTTCATATACATCATTAGATAAAGTGAAACTTTA
>NZ_JBALMG010000054.1:123818-174741 GCF_036963225.1 Bacillus sp. JJ783
CTCCTACCTAACTTCCTCGCATTCGCCAAATTTTGAGGTGGGAGTCTTACTGCCCGTTAAATCGGGATAAAAGGAGTGAATGTTTTATGCACCGTATTACGCTTGAACAAGTTTTTAAACATCACATTACACAAAAATATGTAAACCGTTCTGGAATGGTCCACGCGATTGCTGTCGCTTACCATGCGTTTCACTTAGCCAAAAAGCATCACGCCTCAGTCGATGCTGCGACAAAGGCTGGCTTCCTTCATGATATCGGACATCACACGTGGTACACAGGCGGCGAATGGGACTATGACTTGTATAAAAAGAATGATATACATGCGATTAAAGGGGCAGAAAGATCTCATAAATTGCTTATTAGATTAGGAGAACATCCGAAACTAGCAAAAGAAATTTCTGTTGCAATTCTTCTGCACACTGATTCTTTCCTACTAGAACAAACACTTGAAAGAACACCTCTACAAAACGTTATTAAGTGGGCGGATGAAGCCGATGAAGAGCCAGGCGGCGCACATCATTATAGAACGATTTCTTATGAAAAAGCATTGAAAGCAATTCAGCAATTAGACCGATTGGTAGAACGTGAATTACAAATAGAGCAAAAGAAATCGAATGACAAGGCAGAACATAGTTATCAATGAGAAAGAGGCATCACTATAGGGTGATACCTCTTTTATTATTTTCCCCTAAAAAAACACGCGGAATATTTCAAATTTAAATCTTGTATGTAATATTTAAACGTAACATTCCAAATTCAAATCAACTATAATTTTATATACAAATATAAAGAGGTGATTTGAACATATGCAATCCGCTACACAAATTCCACACGAACAGAAAAACTCCATGTCATGGTTACAATTTCTTGGAGTTTTATTCATTCTCTTTCCATGTCTCTCATTAATAAATATACTCTTTACATTTTTACCTATTGAGTTATATGGATACATTAACCCAGATACAAATAAACCTTTGCTTGAATCTATAGAAAATGTAAGTTATGAATTAGTTGCCCTACTTTTACTAATCGTATATATCATGAAATATAAACCACTGAAAGAACTAGTATTACCCACATTCGATTTTCGAGTTTTAAAATCTTTTCAGATGTACATCTATGTTCTCATTTATTATGTACTCACCCTGTTTGTAGATATGTTTGTATTAGATAAATTATTCCCTTCATCCGTACAAGAACAGTCTGATGCATTGCAACTTTCAACACTAGAGCACTATCCACTTCTCTTACTTCTAGCTGGTGGGATTTTTGCACCTATTTTTGAAGAGCTTGTGTGCAGAGGTATTCTTCTTCGTTTTTTCGAAGAGAAGTTTACCTTTTGGCCAGCTGTAATTCTCTCAAGTTTAATTTTCGGTATTGCTCATACGTACTCTGTGGGAATTATGGTTAGCGCATTTATGACGGGAATATTTGCTTGTTTATTGTACAAACAAACTAAATCTATTATTCCAGCTATGCTATTACATATTTTGACTAATATAATCGCCTTTTCAACGTAAAAAAGAGGTATCATCACGATACCTCTCTTTACTCTTTTATCACAACTTCAAACTCTTCTTCCATCACACTATCCCCTAGCTTTTCAAAGAGCCAATAACACATCATCCATACATTCCTATCAAATTATACATATTCATTAATAATATCCAAAATAAACCTTATGTAGTAAAATATAACTCATTACATAGAAGGAGATTATATATGTTGAGCTTACTTTGGGTTGTGTATATGCCACTTCTTGTTTTATGCGGATTTTTCGGTGGTATTTTTTTAATTATTACTAGCATTAAACATCGCAAATTATTTGTTGGTTTAATGGGACTACTTAGCTTCTCCTTTGTCACGCTACCTTTTGTTTTTTGGGGTATGGGGGTGAATAGCGATACAATCCTCCCTATTTCAACTACTTTATATTGGATACTGTTTTCTTTAACTGGATTATTGGCAGGATTAAGTGGATTACAAGCAAAAATTAAAAGTATACGCAACATGGGATTCATTATTTTTATTGCTGGAATATTAGGGGTCATCTTCTGGGAACTCATGTCTGTAGGTGATTCATTCTATACCTAATAGTTTTTTAGAAATCCACAAATCGGAGGTAATATAGAAGTGTTTGGAATATTAACTTGGACGATTTTGGCTCCTATTTTGATGCTATGCGAATTCATCATTGGCATTTTTTTAATTGCTGCTGGAATTAAATACCGAAAATTACTTACTTTTATAGCAGGATTGATTTGCATATTGCTTATCGTTGTTCCTATCATTTGTATAGGTTATGGAATAGACATAGAGCAGATGATCCCAATTTCAGGAACTTTATATTGGTGTCTCTTCTCTTTAGCTGGACTATTAGCTATTATAAGCGGAAGACAAATATCAAGTATCCGTTCTATGGGGACGATTTTGTTTATAACAGGATTATGCTCTGTGAGTGGTTATCATCTTTTATATCTCACTCTTTAAAAAGATAAAAAAGCAGGGAAATTAATTCCCTGCTTTTCTATTTCGTTTATTGCCTGATGGTAAGAAGAACGATAACAACCAAGCAATACCGGCTAATATTGTTGCAATTAAGAAGGCATCATTAATACCGTTAATTGCAGATAGCTTTGAAATTTGTCCGAATAATAGTTGCGTGCTCATCGCATCTCCTGCTTGTGCAGATCCAGCAACTGCAGCTAGGCTTTGGCCCATGCCGTGCACTTTATCAACTAAAATTGGGTTTGACGTTGTTAACATATTGCCGTAATCCGCTACGTGAGCAGTCGTTTGTTGCGTCATAAGTGTGATTAATATCGCTGTTCCAATTGAACCAGCTACTTGTCTTGACGTATTTTGCGTTGCTGTACCGTGAGAAATTAATTTCATCGGCAGTGCGTTCATACCAGCTGTCATAATTGGCATCATAATGAATGACATACCAATTGAGCGTATAATATAATCCGTCATAATAACGCTATACGGTGTATCCATCGATAACGTTGTAAATTTATATGTCGCAAATGTTGTAATGGCTAATCCGACAATTGCTAACGGACGAATACCATACTTATCAAATAGTTTACCTGCAACTGGTCCCATGATCCCCATAATTAATGATCCTGGAAGAAGTAATAAACCAGATTCCATTGGCGTAAAGCCGCGAATATTTTGCAGATATACAGGAAGTAATAACATACCTCCGAATAAGGCCATCGTTACAATCGCGTTAATTACTAATGTGAAAGTGAACGTCGGATATTTAAATACTTGCAAATCAAGCATTTTATTGTCCGTTGTTAACTCTCTCCAAATAAATACTGCTAAACCAATGACACCGATGATCATTGTTATAACAACTTCTGCACTAGTCCAGCCATTATTTCCAGCTTCACTAAATCCGTACAATAAGCTTCCTAGTCCAATACTTGAACTAATAACACCAAATACATCTAACTTTGTTTTAGACACCGGCTGTGCTAGTGTGAAGAATTTTAAAGATAAGAACGTAATAATTAAACCGATCACAAACATCCCATAGAACATTAAGTTCCAGCTATAATTTTCAATTACCCAACCTGTTATAGTTGGTCCGATAGCTGGTGCTAAAATCATCGCTACCCCTAGTAACCCCATCGCTGCTCCGCGTTTATGAGGCGGGAATAATGTCATGAAGATATTCATACCAACTGGCATTAAAATACCTGCACCGACCGCTTGAATAATGCGGCCCGTCATCATCATTGTAAAGTTACCTGATGTAGCACAAATGATAGATCCTACCGTGAAAAATAACATTGCCGCTACGAATAATTTACGATACGTAAATCGTGAAACTAAAAAGGCACTAATCGGCACTAAAATTCCGTTTACAAGCATGAAGCCTGTAATTAACCATTGGGCCGTTGAAGTTGATACGTTAAATTCGTTCATTAACGGAGGCAATGCAACATTAATGATCGTTTGATTTAAAATAGAAATGAACATACCGAGAATTAATACAGTTACAACTGCCTTTACATTCACATTCTCTACCGGCAATTGTCTCTTCAGCATTTCTTTTTCCTGTTTTACTTGCTCTTGCTTCCCTGTTTCTAATTCCACTACGTTAGAAGCTTCTGTTTCTTGTTTTTGTTCAATTTCTTTCTCTTCTGTTTCTAACTTACTTACTTCTATTTTACTTACGGCTGGGACTTGTTCTTCTCCCACGTTCGTTTTTTTCTTTCGTAAAAGACGATTTACAAGGAAGAAGACGATTATACAAAATAGTGCATATCCTACAATTGCAATTGAGGACATCTCATCTCCCCCTTACTTATGAATACGAACTGACACATTCATTCCAGGAACAATATTTACTGATTTACTATGGTCTAAAGAAATTTTAACTGGTACAACTTGCTTTACTTTCGTATAGTTCGCTGTTGCGTTACTTGATGGTAACATTGAGAATGTATTTGCTGTTGTTAATCCAACTTGTTCTACTTTTCCTGTTAACGTTGTATCTGGGTATGCATCTACATACACATCTACTGTTTGGCCTTTTTGAACATCATCAATAGTTGTTTCTTCAATGTTTGCTGTTACCCATAAGTTATTCATATCAAATGCGTAAGCAATTGGGCTACCCGCTCCAACGAACGCATTTGTTGTTGCGTTTGATTGTACAACTGTTGCATTTTGCGGAATCGTTACGTCTACTGTTTGCTCACCATTTGCTCCTGCTACAGTAACAGCACCTAATTTATCGTTCTCATTGTAGTTTTTTCCTACTTCTGCTTTCCAGTCAGTTAATTTACCCGCTACTGGTGATGCAATTGGAATTACCTTCCCGTCAATTTTTGCATTGTCTGTTTTTAAATAGTTTTCCGTTTGATTGTAATAGTAATAACCGCCGATACCGCCGCCAACTAATACAATTAATGTGATAATGTTGATAATTATCATTCTTCGAAACTGATTCATTGCATTCCTCTCCTTATATCGCATATAATTTTTTTCTAAACTATTTACATCCTTAGTGTTTATATTGTTTAATTGTTAATTATATTAACCTTTAAACAAAAAAAGCACACCTTTTACGACGCAAACTATGTTTTGTCTGCATCCTAGCGGTGCTGATTTCTAAAGGACTATCGTTTATAATTATAAATAATTATCCCGAATCTACAACCAACAATTTAAACCTATATGTTGTTTAAACAACATTACACTATACATGTGTTGTTTAAGTTTAAAAAATTAAACGAGGTGAAGTAAAAATGTCTATTAAAAATACAAATGATCCACGTGTAAAACGAACGAGACAACTCATACAGGATGCTTTTGTCGCTTTAGTAGGCGAAAAGGGCTTTGAAAATGTAACTGTGCAACATATCGCGGAACGCGCTCCTGTAAATCGTGCTACATTTTATAGCCATTACCATGATAAATATGATTTATTAGAAAAAAGTATAGAAGAAATGTTAGAAAAACTAGCTGAAGTAATTAAACCGCAAAAACGAAATAAAGAAGATTTTCAGCTCACATTTGACTCACCACATCCAACCTTTTTAGCTTTGTTTGAACATATAGCAGAAAACGTGAACTTCTATAACGTTATGCTTGGTGATAAAGCCGCTGGAAACTACTCTTATAAAATGATGAAAACAGTCCAAACACATTTAACATTAAGCTTATCTATTTCACAGCCGGATGATGAAGAACTCATGGTTCCTCGTGACATTCTTATTAGTTATGTTACAGGGGCTCATATCGGAATGATTATGTCATGGTTAAAAAGAGGCATGATTTATACCCCGCATTTCATGGCAATGCAATTAACTCGCTTAATTATTTTAGGAGCCCATACTGCAGCAGGATTAGAAAGACCATTTTAAAAACGGAAAAAGCGAAGGAAATTACCCTTCGCTTTTTTCTATTAATTAAATGTAATGTTATGTACAGCCTCTTTATCAAGACGTTTAATAACTTCTACAATTAACTTCACTGCGTTTTCGTAATCATCACGATGTAACATCGTTGCATGAGAATGAATGTAGCGTGTCGCAATCGTAATTGCCATAGACGGAATACCATTTACAGAAATGTGAATTGCTCCTGCATCCGTTCCCCCGCCCGCTACAGAATCATACTGATATGGAATTTGTAATTCATCAGCAACATCAACAACGAAATCACGTAAACCTGTATGACCAATAACGGAAGCATCATATAAAATAATCTGCGGCCCATCACCCATTTTACTTTGTGCTTCTTTGGCTGTTACACCTGGTGTATCCCCAGCAATACCAACATCTACAGCGAATGCGATATCTGGCTTAATATAGTTTGCAGATGTTTTCGCACCACGAAGACCAACTTCTTCTTGTACAGTCCCAACGCCGTATACAACGTTTGGATGCTTTTCATCTTTTAATTGTTTTAATACGTCAATTGCAATTGCACAGCCAATTCGGTTATCCCATGCTTTTGCAAGTAACATCTTTTCATTCTTCATCACTTGGAATTCGAAGTACGGTACAACTTGATCTCCTGGTCTTACGCCCCACTCCATCGCTTCTTCTTGGCTAGAAGCACCAATATCGATGAACATGTCTTTAATTTCAACTGGCTTTTTACGAGCTTCTGGAGGTAAAATGTGCGGTGGTTTTGAACCAATTACACCTGTTACATCTCCTTTACGCGTTACAATCGTTACGCGCTGTGCAAGCATAACTTGCGACCACCAGCCACCAACCGTTTGGAAACGAAGGAAGCCTTTGTCATCAATTTGTGTAATCATAAAGCCAACTTCATCTAAATGACCTGCCACCATAATTTTCGGGCCGTTTTCTTCCCCAACTTTTTTCGCAACTAAACTTCCTAAATTATCAGTAGAAAGTTCATCTGCAAACGGCTCAATATATTTCTTCATTACTTCACGTGGTTCACGCTCGTTACCCGCAATACCGCGTGCGTCTGTTAATTCTTTTAGCATTGTCAATGTCTCGTCTAATTTTGTCATTGCCAACACCCTCCTTTTTCTTCAGTCACTTTATTATACAAAAGTAAATTGAAATATTCAAAAATTAACTTAGTATCCTTGTGTTTGACGCTGATGATTTACTTCATTTTTATCTAAATATGCTTTTTCAATTTCTTCTTGTTCAAATTCAAGCGCTTGTCCAAGGCGAAGATAGCTTGTAAATAGTTCAATATAGTTCGTGATAGAAGGTTGATCTGTAAAACGAATCACTTTCGCATATGTGTCTAAGAAAATTTCCACTTGTGTTTTATTCGTTTGCGCACATTTATAGAATAAGAAGTTTTTATCAATTCCTAAATCGATTCCGATTGATAAAATAAAATGCAAACCATCTACGTATTCTTCTAATATTACTTCACGTTCTGACGCTGGTTTATTGCTCCAATATTTAAAACAACGTGTTTCATTTGCAAGTTCTCCAATTTCTACAAGAAGAGCTAACATTTTTTCTTTTAACAATTTCTTCGGTTGTAATTCATGCTCTTTCACAATACGGTCATCTAATTCTTTTTGTAATTTAAATAGTTGTAGTAAGTCCATTCTATTGTCCTCCTCCAACATCGCATTTTCCGCAACAATGTTGTTTCATCTCAAAGTTCATTATTATTTTTCGTTTCTTATTAACAAGTCAGCTACCTACATCTTTATAAAGATAGCTTGTCCTTAATTTGCAAATACGTTTCAATCATCGCTCACAGATTGTTCACTTGATGAAAGTTCCATATCATCTTTCCATTATAGCAGTGTCGTTTCTGCTAGGAAAGATGCACTTCCTCACGAATGAGTTCAAATAAAAAAAGTCAGGAGGATTCGCCTGACTTCATATGTATATTCTTTTATATCGCTATAGCTTTTATATTGATTTTGTCATATCGATAACGACACGTCCATTAATCTTTCTTACTTTCATGTAAACGCACGCCTCCTCGTTATCGTTACAAAAACTCTTACAAGCACATCTTAATATAATAGAGAGCAATAACTCATTTAATTGTGACGACACTAAGCGGGAAATTTCACAAGTTATTGAATGGTTATAATGAATACAAATAAAAAAACCTTAGAAGAAAGATCTTCTAAGGTTTTAAACAATTAGTTAATGTTGTTTTTTGCAACTGTTGCTAATTCAGCGAAAGCTTTTTCGTCATGAACAGCTAAGTCAGCAAGCATCTTGCGGTTAACTTCGATGCCAGCATTTTTTAAACCGTGCATTAAGCGGCTGTAAGAAAGACCATTCATACGAGCTGCTGCGTTGATACGTGTAATCCATAATTTACGGAAGTCACGTTTCTTTTGACGACGGTCACGGAATGCATACATTAGAGATTTCATAACCTGTTGGTTAGCAACCTTAAATAATGTACTCTTAGAACCGTAGTAACCTTTTGCTAATTTTATAACTTTTTTACGACGTTGACGAGTAACTGTACCACCTTTTACTCTTGGCATAATATTACCTCCTAGTTTGTTCTATATATCAGCCGAACTTATTTTAAGTTGTCAAGCATTTGACGAATGCGTTTGAAGTCACCAGCGCTAACTACACCAGCTTTACGTAGTTTACGTTTAGCTTTTGTAGATTTGTTAGCGAATAAATGGCTTGTGTAAGCGTGAGAACGCTTCAGTTTACCAGATCCAGTCTTTTTGAAACGCTTTGCAGCGCCGCGATGAGTTTTTTGTTTAGGCATAGGTATTTCCTCCTCTATCTATTACTTATCGTTTTTCGGTGCTAAAACTAAGAACATACTGCGTCCTTCCATTTTAGGCTTAGATTCAATTGTACTAACTTCAGCACAAGCTTCTGAGAAGCGATCTAAAACACGTTGACCGATTTCTTTATGAGTAATGGCACGTCCTTTAAAGCGAATTGACGCTTTAACCTTGTCGCCTTTCTCTAAAAACTTGACAGCATTACGAAGTTTTGTGTTAAAGTCATGTTCATCAATTGTTGGACTTAAACGAACTTCTTTCATGCTAATTACTTTTTGATTTTTGCGCTGTTCTTTTTCTTTCTTCTGTTGCTCAAAGCGGAATTTACCGTAGTCCATAATGCGGCATACTGGCGGTTTCGCATTTGGAGCAACCAATACTAAATCAAGATTAAGACCTGCAGCTAAGTCTAAAGCGTCATTACGAGACTTGATTCCAAGTTGATCGCCGTTTGCGCCAACTAAGCGTACTTCACGTGCACGAATTTGCTCGTTAATCATCATATCCTTGCTAATAGTAAGCCACCTCCAAGGTTTTCTTAGAATACGTTTTGCAATTGTAGAACCCGAACAAAAAAAGTGCGGGCACACGGCACCCACACTTGTAATATCTTTAGTAAGAAATACATTTACCTGCTAACTGCGAATGCGTCCATCAGGTGAGAAGCGGGTGCTTCTACTTGTCAAAACCATATTCTATTATCCTTGATGAGTTTATCATAGGACATGACGTCTGTCAAGAAGACGCGATGTGTTTTACTAACAACAAGAAATATTGTAACAAACAACCAGCATACTTGCAATACTTTTTTATGATAAGTATTGTTTGGTTATTTTTTCTAGATTTTCTTTTTTATAATACATAAAAAAGCCGCGGTATACCGCGGCTTTTTCTTATCGTTTTCCTTCTACTTTAATCATGTCAACAAACGCATCTAATGCGATTGTTTCTGATTTTTGTTCACCATATTTACGTACGTTAACGCCATTTTCAGTAACTTCATTGTCACCTACTACAAGCATGTACGGAATCTTTTGCATTTGTGCTTCACGGATTTTGTAACCAATTTTCTCTTCACGAGTGTCTAATTCAACACGGATACCAGCACGTCGTAATTCATCTTGTACTTTCTTCGCATAATCTAAATGTACTTGCGGAGAAACTGGAATTACTTGCGCCTGAACTGGAGCTAACCAAGTTGGGAATGCGCCTTTGTATTCTTCAATTAAGAAGGCTACAAAACGTTCCATAGTTGATACAACACCACGGTGAATTACAACTGGACGATGTTGTTTACCGTCTTCACCAACGTAAGTTAATTCAAAGCGTTCTGGAAGTAAGAAGTCTAATTGTACAGTTGAAAGTGTTTCGTCTTTTCCAAGAGCAGTACGAACTTGAACATCAAGTTTCGGACCATAGAATGCCGCTTCACCTTCAGCTTCATAGTAATCAAGACCCATTTCATCCATAGCTTCTTTTAACATACCTTGTGCTTTTTCCCACATCTCATCATCAGCATAATACTTTTTAGTATCTGCTGGGTCACGATAAGATAGACGGAATGAATAGTTTTCTAAACCGAAATCTTTGTACACTTCTAACGTTAAGTTTACAACACGTTTTAATTCTTCTTTAATTTGATCTGGACGAACGAAAATGTGCGCATCATTTAAAGTCATTCCGCGTACACGTTGTAATCCAGATAATGCTCCAGACATTTCATAGCGGTGCATTGTTCCAAGTTCCGCAATACGGATTGGTAATTCACGGTAGCTGTGAATATCGTTTTTATAAACCATCATATGGTGAGGGCAGTTCATTGGACGAAGAACTAATTCTTCATTATCCATTTCCATTGATGGGAACATGCCATCACGGTAATGGTTCCAGTGACCAGAAGTTTCATAAAGCTCTCTACTTCCTAACACTGGAGTGTATACGTGATCATAGCCTAAGCTTGCTTCTTTATCAACGATGTAACGCTCGATAATACGGCGAATTGTTGCACCTTTTGGTAACCAAAGTGGTAAACCTTGTCCTACTTTTTGGCTATTAGTAAATAGTTTTAACTCTTTACCTAATTTACGGTGATCGCGCTCTTTCGCTTCTTCAAGCATACGTAAGTGCTCATCTAATTCTGCTTTCTTAACGAATCCAGTACCGTAAATACGTTGTAACATTTTATTATTGCTATCGCCGCGCCAGTAAGCACCTGCAACGCTTAATAATTTAAACACTTTAATCTTCCCTGTAGATGGAAGGTGAACACCACGGCAAAGGTCGAAGAATTCGCCTTGCTCATAGATTGAAATAACTGCATCTTCTGGAAGATCGTTAATTAAATCTAATTTTAACTCATCGCCGATTTCTTCAAAGCGACGAAGTGCTTCTGCACGTGGTACTTCATGACGAACGATTTCTAAGTTTTCGTTCACGATTTTTTGCATTTCTTTTTCGATTTTCTTGAAGTCTTCAACTGTAATTGCTTCTTCCATATCAATATCGTAGTAGAAGCCATTTTCGATTACTGGACCAATGCCAAGCTCAAGCTTAACATCTTTATATAAACGTTTTAACGCTTGTGCTAAAAGGTGAGCTGTTGAGTGGCGTAAAATATATAAGCCATCTTCAGAATCTAATGTAATAATAGAAACTGCACCATCTTCTTCGATTGGTGTAACAAGATCGATCATCTCATCGTTTAATTTTCCAGCCACAGCTTTTTTCTTTAAGCCTGGGCTAATAGAAGCTGCGATTTCTTCAGTTGTTACTCCTTTTGGAAACTCCTTCACAGCTCCATCAGGGAAAGTAATTTTAACTACATCTGCCATCACTGGTCACTCCTCTTTTTTTTCAAAATAAAAAACACTCATCCCATAAAAAGGGACGAGTGTTGAATTCGTGGTTCCACCCTTGTTCCAATTAACCTTATTGTTAATTGCTCAAGTTCAACATAACGGTGTTGTCCGTTAGCAATTACTAGAAAAACGTTCACTGCTAAAGTTTAGAGGTGGTAAGTAATAATCCCGTAATAGGAAGCTCGCACCCTAAGGCTTCCCTCTCTGAAAATCGTAGAAAACTACCCATGTCCTCATCATAACATTTCGATATATTTCATTTATGTAGGTAATTATATGCTCAAAAACTTAGAAAATCAAGGGCGTTACCTTTATTTTTTAAATTTTTCACGTTGCGCTCAAATTCATGTAATCCATGTAGTTGCACTCGTTCCTGAAATACATTTCGCAAAGTAATAATCATATTATGATCTTGTTCTTTCGTATATAAATAAATCTTTTTCGGCGAAATAGAAAGAAGTGGTGCAATTACTTTCGTATCAATATATACATCCTGTTTCTTTAATAATTCTTCATCTATATATTGAACCAATTTATCCTGTTTTAAACGTCTACCTTTATCATCATAGAAAATAAAACTTTCATCAAAAATAAGATGTACACAGGACAAACGTGATTTCCGGCTACTTACTTGTTGGCGAAGTGTCTCAATGAACATTTGATATTCCTGCTCCATCTTATACTCATCAATTGCAACTTCAGCAAGCCTAGCTATCATTTCCCTATATGTACGAAGACGAAAACGAACGTATGATGAAAACGAGAATGAGAGCGGATCACAAAGCCAATCATTCAAAGATGACGCAATATAAGATTCGAATTTTTGACGTGTTAAATCACGGGCTACTCCTTTTCTTCTTTCCTTTAAAATCTCATGTGCCATATGCAATATTTGATGACACTCTTCTTGTTCTTCATAAAAAAACTTTTCCTTTAAAATGGTATGAATCCATTCATTTTGTTTCACATTCATAATGAAATATAGTAATACTGGCAATAAAATCTTTTCAATATAATTCGATTCACATAATGGTATATGAATAACAACCTTTTGTTCGTTTAAATATACACTTGTTTCCTTATATAAGGATTCCGTTCTTTTCGTTAGTTGTCTGTATACGTGCACAGCATCATTTTTTTCTTCGAAGCAAATTTCAATCACTTTTGTCCCCCCTTTTATCCCCGCTCTAAAGGATTGCATCTATACGTTACAAATCCTATAAGAGTCCGATCTATGGAAGTTCACTCTTAGTAGAAACCTATCTCCCATTGTTAGAACATCCACTCGATATGGCTTGCTAATTTTATATATATTAAGGGAGGGAGAAAAAAATGATACAAGCTACTCTGAAAAAATGTTTAAAATAAAAAAGAGCAAGCTTCTCAGCTCGCTCTTTACTTATTACGACGGTTCTTCCCGCCAATTGGGATTGGCTTCGCTAAATATTTAATTCGTTCCATAATACGGGCCGCTTTCATCTCTTCTGCTTCACCGCGCTGTGTATACGTTAAATGATGTTCCAACTGTTTGAAATCAAAGTTAGATGTAAAGAACGTCGGTAAGTTTTCCAACATACGGAACTGTAAGATTGCACCGAGTACATCATCACGTACAAAACTTGACATCGCTTCTGCCCCGATATCATCTAACATTAATACTTGTACACGTTTGACAGCATCAATCTTTCCGCTAATCGAATTATCTTGAATCGAACTTTTGATTTCACGTAAAAATTCAGGAAAGTATACGAGCATCGAACTAATTTTCTTTCGCGCAAGCTCATTTGCAATTGCCCCTAAAAGATACGTTTTCCCTACACCAAATTTACCGTACAAATATAAACCTTGTGCTTTTTTACCTGGTTCGTATGTGTTTAAAAATTCATTCGTTGCACCTATTGCATCAATACGTGCATCTAAACCTGAAGGGTCTAAATTTTCCATAGTTGCCTGCAAAATGTCAACTGGCATATATACACTTTGAACAAGTTTTTCATATTTTTTTCTCTCATCATATGCTACTTTTCTAATACAACGATCGTATTGAATATCAATCATCTTACCTTGGATGACGAGCTTCGGCTCATATCCTTGTAGCATATTTTTACATGACCCTAAATCTGGACAATCCGCACACCCTACACTTTGTCCAATATATTCATATAACTTCACAAGACTTCGTTCAATCATAGAAGTCGTTACTTCACCTTTATGTTCGTCTATAAATTCTTTCACACGAGGGTGCGCCATCACTTCTGCCTTTAAGACTTCATATCTATTTTTAAAGTTTTTATTTTCCATTAATTTCGTAAATGAATTTTGAATATGCTCCATTTTCTCACCTCAAAGAGCGTTCATTTTCTTTTATTAATCACGCTTATATTTTTTCAATACTTCTTCTAATCGTTTCCGTTCATCTTCTAACGTACTTGCATCTTTTTTCGCACTTACGTCATTTTTTACAGGTTCTTTCTCTTCTTCTTTCGACTCTTCTTTAAGCCAATCTGGTACCATTTCTTTTCGCACTGTTTTCTTCGCTGTACGGCCTTTTTTCTTCGTCTCAGCCCACTCTTGATATTGACGATTCTCTTCTTTCGCTAGCGCCATCGCCTCGCCTACTGTACCGACCTTTTTTCGCGCCCAATGTCCAGCAATCTTCTCGACATACGTTTTAGCAAGCTTCATATCTGAGCGTAGCATAACGTAATAAATAAGTACATTCACAACCCCTGGCGTTAACTTTTGGTTCATCATTACATCCTCAACGATTTGCAAGTCCGCTTTCGTCGCCTCTGCACCGCCTGAAATCTCTTTCAATAGTTGTTTTGGCGAGATTTCCTCTAACTGCTTCATTAGCATCTCTTCTTGCGTAGATGGCTCTTTCTCTTTCATTGTACGAGCAGCATGAGGTTGCACTCTTTCACTTAATACAGGTAACGCTTGACCATTTTCGAATTGATACCAATCGCGTGCTCCCTTCCGAAGCCTTTCGATATCAATTGTTTGCACTTCTGTCACTGCGCCAAGAACGATATTTTGCATCGATAACACATCCACACCGTACACATAAGCGAGTGTAATGACACATTCTCTCACTTGATCTGTAATCGCCTTTTTAGGAACAAGCGCTGATAGTCCGTCTACAAATAAAGAGAAATCAAAGAAATCATTCCAAACTTTCGGAGCATCCCCATTCTCGTTACTTGGCATAATTGTCGTTTTCGGGATACGCAGTTCTTCTTGCGCATATTCAAACTGACCTGGGTTAAACGAATCAAATATATCGTTGAAGGAGCGCGTAACATTTTCATAAGAAGCAAAATCGAATTCTTCTTCTAAGAAATATTGCTTTACTTGGTTGTATTTTGTCCGACTCAAGCGATTATATAAAAAGATACTTAAAACAATATCATCAAAAAACTGCTTCGGAGATAAAGGTGGTTGCAATTCATATATAAACATTCGAATATCTTTTTCTTTCTTAATATATACATTTAAAAGACCAATCGCTTCTAACTTTACTCGTTCCCCATATATTTCAGGAAGTTGCATTTGCATAGTCACCATAAGGGAGTGATGTGTATTCTCTTTTCCAAATACACGATCTTGCTCTAACTCTCCCCATAGTGTCATGTATAAGCTAAAAGCTCTACTACCTATTAACGGCTGATACAACATCGTTAATACTTTCCGGTCGTAATTATGTAACAACCCTTTCGCACTTACTTTATAACGATCAATCGGCAATAGCTCCATCCATGACTGTTTTTCCATTCTTGCCTTTCCTTTCTCTCATCCAATCTAACCTACATTTCACTCGTTCTATCTTTATTATATAATTTATTAGCGAAAAAGAGCTATTAGCTTCCGCTTCTAGCTCTCTTATCTCGTTTACTTACAGTATATAAAGAGCTTCCTTCTACTCTCTCTCTTTTTGCAGTATATCTTTTAATTCTTCAATAAATACATTTAAATCTTTAAATTGACGATACACAGAAGCAAAACGTACGTAAGCAACATCATCAATATCACGAAGTTCTTCCATAACAATTTCACCAATCATATCACTTTTCACTTCTGATATACCTAAGTTACGAAGTTCACGCTCCACACTTTGTGTTACTTCCTCTAACTGCCTTAAAGATACAGGTCTTTTTTCACACGCTTTAATTAAGCCGCGTAAAATTTTCTCTTTATTAAACTCTTCTCGTGTTCCTTCTTTTTTAACAACGATAAGAGGTGATTCTTCTACTCTTTCAAATGTCGTAAAGCGACTTAAACAACTTTCACACTCTCTTCTTCTTCGAATAGAGCGCCCCTCGTCTACCGGACGCGAATCTAACACTCTTGTGCCATTATGAAAACAGGATGGACAACGCAATTCATTCACTCCTTTACACTATAATCTTTATTTCTTCGCTACTCATCTACATGTGAAAATATATATACAATATTATATAACTCATTCTTCTACACTGACCACTATAAGTTCATACATAGCATGGTCCTATTTTATATAAACTAAAAAAGAGGTGCATTATACACCTCTTTACATTTTAAATCAATTATGTTCTTTTTTAAAGAGCTTTTGTTTCTCTCTGCTTAATTTCGAAGCTACCAGTGCCTCGAGGAAGCTCGATGCTCTCACGCGTTTTCGCGTTTAAACCTTCTGCAATATATTCTGCAGCAACATTTGGATCAATACGATCCCCACAAGTATAAACATCAATACTTGCGTAACCGTGCTCCGGAAAGCTATGAATTGTTAAATGTGATTCCGAGATAATTACTACTCCACTTACACCTTGTGGTGCAAATTTATGAAAAGCAACCTCACGTACTTCAGCACCAGCTCTTAGTGCTGCATCCACAAATAATTGTTCAATATACGGCATGTCATTAAGCTTGTCGAAATCGCAATCCCAAAGTTCAGCGATTACGTGACGACCCATCGTATCCATAGTATCCATTCTACAGTTCCCCCTTGTAAATTTATTCTAACTGTTCGAATTGAAAACTAATTTGCAATTTGGCTTGCTCCACTACCACGGGGGAAAGTTAGTCCAGAGAGGTCCTAACCCTTTAAGTAGTGACTACGTACCTCAGCTCTTAAGTTTACGAGTGTTAGTATACTTTGTTTATTTTCATTTTGCAACAACAGTTTTTTCGATTTTCTGTCATAATTTCCTCTTTACTTTTCCCTAAAAAAAATAAATGATTCACAAATACAGTAATCACAACGTTTTTGGTCTGTCCACTATTTGAAAATATACCCATATAATTTTTTTCTTTTCAGAAAAAAATAAAAAAAGAGAGCAAATATTCACTTGCCCTCTCCCTTATTCACTTAAATATGTTGCACATTTTCTTGTTTTGCTAATTCATCAACAACTAACGTTACAAGATCTACAACACGACGAGAGTAGCCCCACTCGTTATCATACCAAGCAAGTACTTTCACTTTACGATCACCCATTACCATTGTAGATAAACCATCAATAATAGCTGAGTGTGTATTTGTATTAAAGTCGATAGACACTAAAGGCTCTTCACTAAATTCTACAATTCCTTTTAACGCACCATTTGCAACAGTTTTGAATGCTTCATTAATATCTTCAACTGTTACATCACGTTTTACGTCTACTACTAAATCAACAAGAGACACGTTTGGTGTTGGTACACGAAGTGCCATACCATGAAGTTTTCCATTTAAATGCGGAAGAACTTTTGCAAGCGCTTTCGCAGCACCCGTCGTTGTAGGAATGATTGACTGTCCGCAAGCACGTGCTCTTCTTAAATCTTTATGTGGGTTATCAATGTTTTTTTGGTCATTTGTATAAGCGTGAACAGTTGTCATTAAACCGTTTTCAATTCCAAACTGCTCATCTAACACCTTTACAACAGGTGCTAAACAGTTTGTTGTACAAGATGCATTTGAAATAACGGTATGTTTTGTAATATCTAATTGGTCTTCGTTCACACCAACTACAATTGTTACATCTTCATTTTTACCAGGCGCTGTTAAAATAACTTTTTTCGCTCCAGCTTCAACGTGAAGAATTGCTTTTTCTTTTGAATTAAATTTACCAGTTGCTTCAATTACAACTTCAACACCTAGATCTGTCCAAGGCAATTCCTTTGGATCACGGTTGTTTAAAAGGCGAATCATTTTCCCATCTACTAATAAGTGATCTTCAAATGCTTCCACTGTTCCGGCAAACTTACCGTGTACTGTATCATATTTAATTAAATGTGCTAACGTTTCGGACGGATAGCTTGCATTGATTGCTACAATTTCGAATGCGCTTTCTTTTATTGCTTGACGAAACACCATTCTCCCAATACGTCCAAATCCATTAATTGCCACACGAGTCATAATATGTTATCCCCCTTGAATGCGTTATACTATTTATCTCAAATCCCAATATTAGTATAACACAAAAAGGAGGAATGTCACTAAGCATTTTCATTAATTTCACAATTTTTTAATCAATAATGTTCCACTTCTTTAAAATCACCTGTAATTGTGTTTTCGTTTCCATAATTGTGCCATCATTATTTATCACTTCATCTGCATTCTTCACTTTTTCTTCTAATGGCATTTGAGATTGAATACGCACCGTTGCTTCTTCTTCTGAAAAGTTATTTCGTTTCATTAAACGGTCTAATTGTGTATTCGGCTTAACCGCTACAACTAAAACGCGATCAACGAGACTCGTTAATTTACTTTCAAATAAAAGAGGAATATCTAACACAACCGCTTGCACACCTTCTTTTATGTACATTTCCTTTTGCATATTCATTTCCTCACGCACTGCCGGATGAACAATTTTATTTAACTGCAATCGTTTTTCTTCATTATGGAAAACGACACTTCCTAATTTCGGTCGATCCAGTTCTCCGTCTTTTTGTAACACTTCCGTTCCAAATACTTCTACAATTTTGTTATATGCTGGTTTTCCTCGTTCTACAACTTCTCGCGCAATAATATCTGCATCAATAACTGGTATACTTAGCTCGCGAAACATTTGAGACACTGTACTTTTTCCACTTGCAATGCCTCCTGTTAATCCAATTACTACTGTCATCATAATCCCCCTCATAATAAAAGGCGCGAAACTAGTGTTCCACGCCCATACTTACATTTTCCAAATTCCAATAATAATGAGTAATACCCCAGGCAGGAATGTAAATTTTTGTAACCATTTCATATTCGACAAAACCGTACCAAGCTTCATTCCAATAAATAAAAATAAAGAACTCATAACCGCGACTAATATCGCCATCATAGCAGGTGCATACCCTAATAAAGATGCACCAATTCCAGCACCAAACGAATCTACAGAAAGAGCTATACCAAGAAGTAGCGCTTCTCCTGCAGAAATGGTGCCCGATTTATCAAAATCCGCAACAGTCGGTTTCCGTAAAATTTGAATCACTAGTCCTAGTGAAGCAATCTCTAATTTCCAAACCTTCTCCTCTTGCTTCGGTTCTTCTTTTTTATCACTCCGAAAAAATTGGTATAATACCCAAATCCCTATTCCAATAAGAACAAGCCCACCGATACGCGTTGCGATAACAGGTGAAAAAATTTTCGCGATCATATGTCCAATTCCCATTGAAACGAGCATAACAGCCGCTGAACAGATTCCGATAATTATAATTGATCTTAGTGGAATTCTTACGCTTCTTAAACCGTATGTTAGCCCTACACTACAGCTATCTAAGCTTAATGTAAAAGCTAATAAAATAAGAGATAAATAAAGGTACATCGGTAAACTCCTCCCTTATACATAGCTCTGCTGTATGTATATGACAAATGCCTATCCGATGTTATCTCTTTTCTATATTCTAGGCTGACAAATTGGGCAGTAATGCGTTCCTCTTCCACCAACAACTGTTTTTTCTAAAATCGTACCGCAAGTCACACACGGTTCTCCCTTTTTTCCATATACATTTAGAAGTTCTTGGAATGAACCGATTTGCCCTTGCGAATTGATATACGTTCTAATTGTACTTCCGCCTCGCTTCACTGCTTCGCCTAGCGTTGTAACAATCGCTTCGTAAACTCTCTCAATTTCTTCTTCCGTTAAAGATGACGCTTCTCGCTCTGGATGAATATGAGAACGGAATAATACTTCATCTACATATATATTTCCAAGCCCTACTAAAAGACGCTGGTCTAATAATACGACTTTTATTTTGCGATTTGTCTTTTGCAATCTCTCTTGCAAATACTTCGGTGTCAATTCAGCATCAAATGGCTCTGGTCCTAAATCAGCAAGAGGCATTTGAGCAAACTCTTCACCTTTCTTAAAGAGATGCATCGTACCAAACTTTCTCACATCTTTATAATGCAATTCAGTTCCATCTGTAAATAAGAAACGTACGTGTGTATGTTTATCAATTGGCTCATCCTCTTGATGAAGTAAAAACTTACCTTCCATACGCAAATGTGAAACAATTACATAGTTTGTTACATACAAAAGCAAAAACTTACCTCTTCGCTTTATATTCTCGATCATCTCGCCTCTTAGCATGTCTTTAAAGATTTCTGCATCGTCCGGTCGTTTCACTATTTTTGGGTAAGTGATAATTACATCTTCAATCACTTTCCCCGTTACAAGATTTTCAAGTGTCCGTCTAACATTTTCAACCTCTGGTAATTCCGGCATTTTATCACTTCCTTATTTCGCGTCGTACCAAGTTGGACCGTAAGAATAATCAACTTTTAACGGAACTGCTAGTTCAATTGCATGCTCCATTACTTCAGGTACAAGCTTCTCTAATTTTTCCACTTCTTCTTTTGGCGCTTCAAAGATCAATTCATCGTGTACTTGCAGAAGTAAGCGAGCTTGTAGGCCTTCTTCTTCTAAGCGATCCGCCATAATAATCATAGCCTTTTTAATAATATCCGCCGCACTACCTTGAATTGGTGTATTCATTGCTGTACGCTCTGCAAAGCTACGTAAATTAAAGTTACGGCTCGTAATTTCTGGAATGTAACGACGGCGATTTAATAACGTTGAAACATATCCTTTTTGCTTCGCATCTTTTACAATGTCAGCCATATATTCTTGTACTCCAGGGAAGCTTTCTAAATACCTTTCGATAAATTCCCCTGCCGCTTTTCTCGTGATTCCTAAGTTTTGTGAAAGGCCGTAATCACTAATACCGTATACAATGCCGAAGTTTACAGCTTTCGCTTGTCGTCTCATATTAGATGTCACTTCATCTTTTCCAACACCGAATACATCCATAGCTGTTTTCGTATGAATATCCATGTCATGTTGGAACGCTTCAACTAAACCTTCATCTTTTGCAATGTGAGCAAGCACACGAAGTTCAATTTGTGAATAATCAGCCGCGTACATAATCCATCCTTCTTCTGAAGGAATAAACGCCTGACGAATCTTCCTTCCCTCTTCTAAGCGAATCGGGATATTTTGCAAGTTTGGTTCCGTTGAACTTAGTCGTCCTGTTTGCGTTAACACTTGGTTAAAGCGAGTATGAATTTTAGATGAATCGTCATGTACAACTTTTAGTAACCCTTCAATATATGTAGAGTTTAGTTTCCCTAATTGACGATAGTGTAAAATCTTCGGAATGATTGCATGATGATCCATAAGCTTGTCTAGTACATCAGCAGACGTAGAATAACCTGTTTTCGTCTTTTTAATAACAGGTAAATTTAAGTTTTCAAACAGAATAACCCCAAGCTGCTTCGGTGAATTAATATTAAATTCCGTTCCTGCAAGCTCATAAATCTCTTGTTCCATTTCCTTTAATCTACCCGCAAGCTCTTCTCCCATATTACGAAGACGCTCCGTATCAACTGTAACACCTTTCACTTCCATGTCAGCTAATACACGAGCAAGCGGTAATTCTAACTCTGTAAATAGTTCATATTGCTCATTCTTTTCTAACTCTTCTACGAATGTTTGCTTCACATCGAATAATACATGCACTTTACGAGCGACATGCTCAGCTACTACCTCTTGCTCAGGAACAGCACGCTTCGCACCTTTCCCGTAAACTTCTTCGTCAGATTTTACCGCATGTGTTTCTTTCATTTTCGCAACAGCACGGAAATCTTTATCGGTATCAGCTGGATCAAGTAAATAAGCGGCAATTAATAAATCAAAGTCAATCCCTTGAATATCTATACCTTTCCACTTGAGAGCAACGATAGCACGCTTCGCATCAAATGTATGTTTTCTCATTTCTCCATTTGCAAGCCACTCTTTAAAAGCATCCGATTTAAGAGCAACATCGGCCGGAATGAAGTAACAACCATTTTCATTTTGAATACCAAAACCTTGAATATCGGCTTTATGATAGTTATCTTCTTGCACTTCAACAATAAGCGCACTATCTTGCTGAAGCATTTCTTCTGTAACTTCTTCTACAATATCAAATGTAATATCATCTAATTCAGCTGGAGCCGTTTCCTCCGGCGTAACACCTAATTTATTTAAAAGGGATGTAAATCCTAAATTCTCGAACATCGGAATCAAATCGCTTGGTTCATACCCTTTATATGCCATATCATCTACATGCACAGTAATCGGTGCGTCTGTAATAATAGTCGCAAGTTCTTTACTCATAAGAGCTTGTTCTTTATTCGCTTCTAACTTTTCTTTTAATTTCTTTCCACTCACTTGATCTAAGTTTTCATATACTGCTTCTACCGTTTCAAATTGCGTTAATAATTTAATGGCTGTCTTCTCACCAACACCTGGTACACCTGGAATGTTATCTGATTGGTCTCCCATTAAACCTTTCATGTCGATAATTTGCTTTGGTGATAAGCTATATTTCTCAAATAAAGCTTCTTTCGTATATTCATCTACTTCTGTAATCCCTTTGCGAGGAATACATACAAGTGTATTATCTGAAACAAGTTGCAGTAAATCTTTATCTCCTGAAATAACCTTAACATGAAACCCTTGCTCACTCGCTTCTTTCGCTAACGTTCCCATAATGTCATCCGCTTCATAATTTTCCAGTTCATAACGCGGTACATTGAATGCATCAAGCATCTCACGAATAAACGGGAATTGCTCTGATAGTTCAGGTGGCGTCTTTTGACGCCCTCCCTTATAATCACTATACGTTTTATGACGGAACGTTGTTTTCCCCGCATCAAACGCCACAAGCATGTGCGTCGGTTTTTCTTCCTCTAATATTCTCATTAACATCATCGTAAAACCATAAATTGCGTTCGTATGTATACCTTTGTCGTTATTTAAAAGCGGTAGTGCAAAGAAAGCACGATACGCGATATTATTACCATCTACTAATACGACTTTTTTTTCCAAACTACAAACCTCCCCATACAAATTTGAAACGATTTTCCCACAGAAAAAAAACCGTTCCTATCCTCTCTCTATATTAACATGACTAATAGAGAGAAGAAAAATAACGGTTTTTTTCTATCATATATAACAGACTTACATTGGCATAAAAGGGAAGTGACGAGAATAGCATAACTACTCTCGTCCAAAATTACTCCTTGGATGAAGGGGTTTTCATATATTATATTAACAGAGCTTTATTAATATTTAATTAAGCCATTGTTAATATATTGTAAATATCCTTCATCCTATTTTTCAGTAGCTGATTTTGGTAAAACAACTGTAAATGTTGTACCTTCTCCAACCTCACTATCCACTGTAATCGTACCTTGATGTGCTTCAACTAAATGCTTTACAATTGATAAACCAAGACCCGTTCCACCCGTATTTCTACTTCTCGCTTTATCAACTCGATAAAAACGTTCAAATATACGAGGAATTTCTTCTTTACTAATACCAATTCCAGTATCCGACACTTTTATATACGCATTATATTTATCCTCTAATAATTCAACTGAAACAACGCCTCCAGCCGGCGTATATACGATTGCATTATTAATTAAATTAATAAAGATTTGTTTTAAGCGGCTCGGATCTCCAATAACGGAAACTCGTTTCAATACATTCACTTGTAAAGAGATTTCTTTTTCACCCGCTTTATTATCAAGCACCATGTGAATGTCTTCAAGAAGCCCCTTCATATCAACCGTACCCATATTTAATCTAAACCCTTGCTGCTCGATTTTTGACAAATCTAATAAATCTTCAATTAATCCTTGCATACGCTCACTTTCTTTTAAAATGATATGCAAGAAATGTTCGCAGAATTTTTTATTATCCATCGCTCCGTCCAAGAGTGTTTCTGAAAAACCTTTAATAGAAGTAATCGGTGTCTTCAATTCATGAGAAACATTCGCTAAAAAGTCTTTTCTCATTTGTTCTAATTTCTTTAACTCTGTAATGTCATGGAATACGAGAACAATCCCTTTCCACTCATGGTTTGTCCCAATAATTGGCGCTCCGTATACTTCGAAATGCTTGCGCTCAATACCTAGCGGCAATAACATTTGTTTACGCACTTTCACTTCTGTCATAAAAATTTCTTCCACAAGCTCAATAATTTCCGTATGGTGAAACGATTCATAATATAAACGGTCTAAATATTCTTCATCTGTTACGTGGAAAGTCTCCTTATAAGAACGGTTTACAAGGTTTATATAACCACGGCTATCAATTAAAATCATTCCGCTTCCCATATTTTCAATTAATGTGTGCAAACGATCTTGTTGCATTTCTTGTTCGAGTGTCATCTCTTGTAAATTACGAGCTAAAATATTAATTGCTTTACTCAGCATTCCTGTTTCATCCGAATGACTTTCATATGCACGCGCTTTATAATTACCCTTCGCTAATTCAATCGCAACTTTTGTAACTGATTCAATCGGCCTAATATATTGTCCTGTAATTTTGACACCTAGGAATACAACTACGAGACAAGCAATGACAAATCCGATAATTAATAATCCCCACGTTTTTTGGTGAACGTCCCTCAAAGTATCAATTGTACTTTTCACCAAAATGTATCCTTGTTTCCCTTCTACATCCTGGACGAACACAGCATGATAAAATTCATTCTTTTGATCTGTTTCTTTCGTAATGACTTTATTTTTTTGTTTTCCTGCTTCAGAAGAAAGTTCTTTAATCATCTCTTGACTAAATGCAGATTGTTTCCCTCCGCTATATTGAACTTTCTTTTTTTCATCCACAAATATAATAGAAGCTGGTATTTGTTCTTCTAACTTTTCAAATACATACGGCTTTTTTAAAACAGAATCAAACCCTTGCTCCTCTGCTAATACAGCAACATACCTTGTCTCTTTTACCATTCTTTCTTTAGCATGATCTATATAGTAATTTTCAAATACGGTTTCTAATAATACACCTAGTCCAACTAAAATAAAAACGATAAGAGAAACAAATGTAAAAAGAAGCCTGGAACGAAATTTATTCATCCCCTTTTGGCTCCTCTAATTTATAACCTAAACCACGTATCGTTTTAATGTACGTCGGTTTTTTCGTATTTTGTTCAATTTTATCGCGCAAATGGCTAATATGGACATCAACAATTCTTGTATCACCGGCAAAATCATAATTCCATACAGCACTCAATAATTGGTCACGAGTTAATACACGACTTTTATTTTTTGCAAGATAAACAAGTAACTCAAATTCTTTCGGTGTTAGTTCCAGTTTCCTACCTTGGAAGTACGCTTCATAAAACTCCGGTAAAATTTTAAGCTCTGCAATTATGATACTATCTTCATCTGGCGTTTCCGACACTTTTTCTTCTTGCTGTAATTTCGTGCGGCGCAAAATCGCTTTCACACGAGCAACAACTTCCCTTGGGCTAAACGGCTTCGTCATATAATCATCAGCCCCAAGCTCAAGACCTAGCACCTTATCAAATTCATCATCTTTTGCTGTTAGCATTAAAATCGGCGTCATAACACGCTGCAATCGTAATTCTTTACAAACTTCCATACCATCCATTTTTGGAAGCATTAAATCTAATATAATTAAATCTGGGCGTTCTGTTGTCGCTTTTTGAAGCGCCATTTCTCCATCCATCGCTGTTATAACTTCAAACCCAGCTTGTTGTAAATTAAATTCAATTAAAGTTAAGATAAATTCCTCATCATCAACTACTAAAATACGATTGTTCATTCTTTTCCTCCAAGTTATAGACTTGAAACCTTCTTCATCCTAGTATTTTCCCCGTTATTCTCATCATACTAGAAAACAAGGTCTCCCTCAATATAATTGTCTATTCATGGAGCTCGTTTGTGTAAAATTGAGAAAATAGAAGTAATTACGACTCACCTTCAGCTACACAGGATTTTTCCAAACTTTATAGATCGCTCTCTCTTTTTTAAAGCTCACTTCCGTATGAACTATACAATCTCGATTTTGCGCTAAGAAAAACGAAAGAGCATACGCTATTTTATAATCTGGTGTTTCATATCCATCAAATACTTTCCCGTACATTTCATTCGCGATTGAATCGGCCCACACTTCAGCTTCTCTTATCGTTTCAAAAATAATGTCTTCCCTTTCCCATTTCACAGTTATATCACCCTTTCCAAACAAAAAGTAGCGCTAGCATACCCTTAATAAGAATATGACTAGCGCTACTTTTATATCATTCTAACTTTCATTTTTTAAAAATTATCTAATGCTTTTTCCATAATGGAAACAGATTTAAAAGGTGGTGTTACTGTTAATGAACCTTTTACAACAGTTTCTCCTTTTTCATCATGAGCAAATACAAGCATATCAATTGTATGTTCCTCCTCTGAAACAGCCACAACTTCAAAGTGGATTTGTAACGTTTCATAATGGTGAACATGTTTCACGAACGTAAGGTCCTTCCTAGTAATATGACTACCTGGACCTGGTAAATATTTCGTAACCGCCGTTGTAATCAGCCCCGTTAGCATAATGCTTGGGACAATCGGCTTTTCATACGGAGTTTGGGATGCGTAATCATGCTGAATATATAATGGATTGGCATCATTCGTTAACCCTAAATACAATAACAAATCTTTATCCTCAATTTTTTCAGTGATAGATAATTTCTCTCCTACTGTAATTTCATCCATTCTACGACCAATTTGAACTTTTTTCTTTAACATGTTACAACCCCCTCCGATTTTTTCACCTTATTATCCTACTAAAAGCGATACCTTATCCGAAAATTACTATGACGAGGGCAATGTATAGTATAAGTTTATAGTTTCATTATAGGATACACCAAATGATAGCGTTTTCATATTATTTCAAAAAAACAATTTAGTAAATAGTAGAAAAAGATTCGGGGCCCCGAATCTTTTTCCGCTTATATTTAATTATTAAACAAGAACTTTCATAACGTTACGTACAGATTCTACAGAGCGATCTAACGCTTCTTTTTCATCTGCAAGAAGTTCTAATTCAATAATTTTTTCAATTCCGTTACCACCTAGAATTACTGGTACCCCTAAGTAAATGTCACTATAACCATACTCACCTTCAAGGTATGCAATAGCAGGTAATACACGGCGTTGATCTTTCAAGATTGCTTCTGTCATTTCAACTAAAGAAGCTGCTGGCGCGTAATATGCACTACCGTTTCCTAATAAGCCTACAATCTCACCGCCACCTTTACGTGTACGTTCTACGATTGCCTCTAAACGCTCTTTCGGAATTAATGTTTCTAACGGAATACCACCTGCATAGGAATAGCGTACAAGAGGTACCATATCGTCACCATGTCCACCAAGAACAAATCCTGTAATGTCTTTCACAGAAAGATTTAATTCTTGTGAAATGAATGTACGGAAACGAGCTGTATCCAATACGCCCGATTGACCGATAACACGCTCTTTCGGGAATCCTGCTTCTTTAAATACAGAATATGTCATTGCATCAACTGGATTTGTTAATACAACAATAATCGCATTTGGTGAATGTTTTGCAATGTCGCGCGTAATACTTTTCATAATTTTAGAGTTTGTTGCTACTAAGTCATCACGGCTCATACCAGGCTTACGCGCAATACCTGCTGTAATAACGACAACGTCAGAATCAGCAGTATCTACGTAATCAGATGTACCAATAATGTTAGCATCAAAACCTTGTACTGGGCTCGCTTCTAACATATCTAACGCTTTCCCTTTTGTTGGATTTTCCAGCTGTGGAATGTCCACTAATACAACATCTGCAAGTTCTTTTTGTGCTAATAAGAATGCTGTTGTTGCTCCTGTAAATCCTGCACCGATGACTGAAACTTTCTTGCGTTTGATTGTCATAATTTACCCCCCGCTTGAATTATGCGTTTTTGATTATCGCTACATCCATGTTTTTAATAAGTTCATTAGCGAACTCAGAACATTTCACTTCTGTTGCACCTTCCATTAAGCGTGCGAAATCATAAGTTACTACTTTTGATTCAATTGTTTTCTCAACTGAATCAGTTACTAAATTCGCAGCTTCGTTCCATCCTAAGTGCTCTAATAATAATACACCAGAAAGAAGAACAGAAGATGGATTTACTTTATCTAAACCTGCATATTTTGGAGCTGTACCATGTGTAGCTTCAAAGATAGCATGTCCAGTCACATAGTTAATGTTTGCACCAGGTGCAATACCAATTCCACCTACTTGTGCAGCAAGTGCATCCGAGATGTAGTCTCCGTTTAAGTTCATTGTTGCAACAACATCGAACTCACGTGGACGAGTTAAAATTTGTTGTAAGAAGATGTCTGCAATAGAATCTTTTACGATGATTTTCCCAGCAGATTCTGCTTCTGCCATCGCCTTATTCGCTGCATCTTTACCATCTTTTTCAACGATACGATCATATTCAGCCCAAGTAAATACTTTGTCGCCAAATTCTTGTTCAGCTACTTCGTAACCCCAGTTTTTGAAAGCACCTTCTGTAAATTTCATAATGTTTCCTTTATGAACTAATGTAACAGAAGAACGTTTTTCGTTAATTGCATATTGAATCGCAGCACGAACAAGACGCTTTGTCCCTTCCTCTGAAATTGGTTTAATACCAATCCCTGATGTTTCTGGGAAACGAATTTTATTAACGCCCATTGCTTCTTTTAAGAATGCAAGAACTTTTTCCGCTTCTGGAGAACCTTGTGCATATTCAATACCAGCGTAAATATCTTCTGTATTTTCACGGAAAATAACCATATCAGTATCTTCCGGACGTTTTACAGGTGAAGGAACACCTTCAAAGTAACGAACTGGACGTAGACATACATATAAATCTAATTCTTGACGAAGCGCAACGTTTAGAGAACGAATACCACCGCCAACTGGAGTTGTAAGTGGACCTTTAATTGCGATTAAATATTCACGAATTAAATTTAAAGTCTCTTCTGGTAACCACTCGCCTGTTTGGTTGAATGCTTTTTCCCCTGCAAGCACTTCTTTCCAAACAATTTTCTTCTCACCATCATATGCTTTCTCAACTGCTGCTTCTAGTACGCGAGATGCTGCAGCCCAAATATCAGGACCAATTCCATCTCCTTCGATAAATGGAATAATCGGATTGTTTGGTACATTCATAACACCATTAGTTACAGTAATTTTTTCACCTGTCGTCAATGTGATAACCCCCATGTTTGAAATTTCATATGTATGAAACTGAGGGAATAACCCCTCAGTTCAAACCGTTAGTCAAATTAAAATATTCTAATCATTATATCTTTCCGAAAAAATCAGACTTTTGAAAGCGTATTTTCACTATCAAAATAGTGTTTTTCACTTATCGTTGCGCAATTGGAACATACACTTGATGCGTAGGTCCATCATAATCAGCACGCGGACGGATTAAACGGTTATTTTCATATTGCTCTAGAATATGAGCTAACCAGCCTGACATACGGCTAATCGCAAAGATAGGTGTAAATAGGTCATGGTCAACTCCTAAACAATGGTATACAGAAGCTGAATAGAAATCAACATTTGGTGGAAGACCTTTTTCTTTTGTTACAATGTCTTCAATTTTGATAGACATATTATACCATTTGTCTTCTCCTAAAAGCACGCATAATCTCTTAGACATTTCGCGTAAGTGTTTCGCGCGTGGATCACCATGCTCATATACGCGATGACCAAATCCCATAATTTTCACTTTATTTTGAAGAGCATTATGAATATATGATTCTACATTTTCTTCTTCGCCAATTTCAGTTAACATCTTCATTACATTTTCATTTGCCCCGCCGTGAAGAGGACCTTTTAATGCACCGATTGCTGCTGTAATACCAGAATACACATCTGAAAGTGTAGCTACGCAAACACGTGCAGTAAATGTAGAAGCGTTTAACTCATGATCTGCATGAAGTACAAGTGCCTTATCAAAAGCCTCAATTTCAACTTCATTTGGCTCACGATCATTTAACATGTACAAAAAGTTTGCAGCTAATGATAGATCTTTTCTTGGCTCAACAACATCTAAACCTTTGCGAATTCTTGCATAAGCCGCAATTAAGGTTCCGACTTGAGCCTGTAATTTAACCGCTTTCAAATAATTAGACTTTCCATCCATTATTTCAGCGCTCTCATCATATAATGATAGCATGGAAATCGCAGTTCGTAAAACCGACATCGGGTGCGCGATTTTTAAATCTACTTGTTTCAAATATGTTAAAATTTCACCTGGTACTTTATAGTATTCAGATACAGTTTCACTAAATTCCGCTAGTTCTTTTTCGTTAGGAAGCTTGCGGTGCCATAATAAGTACACTACTTCTTCAAACGTAGCATTCTCAGCTAAATCATCAATATTATACCCAACATAAGTTAATGTATCATCAATAATAGAGCTCACAGATGATGTTGTTGCTACTACCCCTTCTAAACCTCGAATAACAGTCATGACATTCTCTCCTTTTCCTGAAAATTCTCCCAACCTTGCTCCTTATATCTATTTGCTCCCCTTATAAATTATGAACGCTCGTTCACTCTTTAGGCAAGCAAAATGCACGTTCATGCAAATTTGTTGCGATGTTCCCCTCTAATTGTCCATTACTTACAGGGAAAGCATGAGCGTGAATGTCTCTCCGAATCCTCACGCTCAGAACAACAAGTTAGTGAGGAAAATAAATTCCGAAGAGTTTTATGATAAAAACAACATAAAACANNTGTTTTATGTTGTTTTTATTTTATCTGGTGTAAAGTCTCTGCTGTTATGTAACTTTTCAAAGTTTCTAATTCTATTATAAACAATTATCTGACTTTTGTGAACAGGAAGAATTCAAAATTTTTATATTACTATAAAATTCCTTATTTAAACATCTGTATAATACTCATAACTGCATAGGCAATTCCAGCCCCAATTAATGGACCTACAGCAACTCCATTAAATAAAGCTACAGCTATAATTGTCCCAAAAACAAGTGCGGTTGTAATATGAGGATCAGTCGTTAATAATTGCACCCCACCTTTCGCCAATAAAGCAACCGCTACTCCTGAAGCTAAAGCAATCCATGCATAATATGATTTCGCCGCTTCTCCAAGCTGTTTAAACCCTATTTCCCCCGTCGCAATTGGGACAAGCACCGCAATTGTAATAACCGTCACACCTAGGTTAATTCCTTTCGTTTGTAAATAAGGAAAGACTTTATCGCCTAAAAACGTAAACTTCAATAAAAATAACACTCCAACAGCTACAGTAAGCGATTGGTTTTTAGCAATAAGTCCTATAATAAGTAGTATGAATAAAAATAACGTTGACTGACTAATCATGATTGCACTTCCTTTCTGAAAATAATGAACTTGTTTCCAAACAAAAATACCCTTAAACCTATCGTTATACATGCTATACCGATGCATATTTGACAATTATAATAAAGAAACAAATTGATTTTTATATACATTTCAAAATTACAAACAAGACTTTAACCAGAAAAAAATAAAGCATGCATATACATTTAAAAGCGGATGTCTCTCCTTTCTTTTATAATAAGAAACAGGTAAAATAAAAAAGAGAGAAAATGAAGTTTTTACCATATAGTAGAAGCGTCACCAACAAGCTTTTGTAGTCATTAATCCACTGCAAAAGCAGGCTAAATCCATCATTCCACTATAACATAAAGTGAAACTTTGATCAGTGAATCTCACTCGTTATAAGTTGAACGAATTAGGATAATCCAAATTGGAATGGGAGGTATACATCTTTGAACCGAAACTTACTATATATGATATTACGACTCATATTTGTCATTGTAGCAACGGTAGTTGGGTTCTATGCATTGCTGCACATGTCAGGCCTTATCTACCCTTTTATTATCGCTTTTGCATTCGCTTATTTGATTAATCCTGTCGTCAATTTCCTTAATCAAAAACTACAATTCCCTCGCGCATTAGCCGTACTCGTTAGCTTAATTCTCGTATTCGGAGCTATCGTCGGACTTGTTACATACCTTGTAACTGAAGCAATATCTGCCACAACATACTTACTACAAATTGTCACAGTGAAGTTTCCAGATATCGTTGCATTCGCCCAAGAATTTGCACTTAATCATATTATGCCTCTCTATGATGATTTAATTTCTAAATTTAATCATCTTGGAGAACCACAGCGATACACTATTACACAAAACATTCAAAACTTAGGCACCGAAGCAACGACACAAATGAAAGAACTTTTAACCGCCATTATAAGCGGATTAACAAATTTCATTAGTGCATTACCAACAACTTTAACTGTCCTTGTATTCGTCTTATTAGCCACCTTCTTCATTAGTTACGATTGGCACCGTCTTGCTCATAAAGTAAGAAAACTTCTACCTAATCGTGTACACGGATACGGAAAAACTATTTTTGTCGATTTAAGAAAAGCTTTGTTTGGTTTTGTTAAAGCGCAACTTACACTCGTATCTATGACAACTATCATTGTACTAATCGGCCTTTTAATATTACGCGTGCCATACGCAATTACTATCGCGATTATTACAGGGGTTGTAGATTTACTCCCGTATTTAGGAACTGGAGCCGTCTTCGTTCCTTGGGTTATATACGTATTTTTCACAGGCGATACTGCATTCGCCATCGGTCTTCTCATCCTATACATCGTCGTGATTGTCCAAAGACAAATCATGGAGCCAAAAGTACTTTCATCTAATATTGGACTCGATCCATTAGCGACACTCATCGCTCTATTTGTCGGCTTTAAGCTCTTTGGTTTTTTAGGATTAATCATCGGTCCAGTCATATTAGTACTACTTAATACATTACACAAAGCTCATGTATTCCACGACTTATGGAAATTTATTAAAGGCTCACCATCAAAATAATATTTTCAACTCATACACAACAAAAAATCAACTGAAATCAGTGGGGAATTCCCACTGATTATTCACTGTACTTTTTTGTACTACTACATTTAAAAGAGAATTTCCCATAAAAGGATAATCCTCTTATTTTTTTGCATAAAAACGCATATTTTAGGCCATAAATACATTTTTATTCTATTTATTCTATAATTATTACTTACATTTATTACTTTTTATGTAAATGAATAAATATACAAAATGAGGCAGGTGAACCCTGTAAGCAGTAGTTTTTCTCCTGTCTAACTTCTGCTTACTAGTCGAATCTTACTACAAGCAAGAACACCACCATAATATAACACTTTAAATTCACAAGAACCCTCTGTATCCCATCGTTTAATAACTAACAACAATCCAACCCCAACAGGAATCTAACAATTGACTATAGCAAACAAAAAAATAACGCGTAGATCGCTATAATCTACGCGTTATTTCTGAACAATAATAGTAGTTCTCTTTCTAAATTTCCAATCAATCCACTTCATAACAAGCGGCTTCAATAAAGCCCTCGTTACAGGAACAACAAAGATAAAACCTATTATATCCGTCACATATCCAGGCAGTACTAAAAGAATACCTCCTACGAATATAAAAATACCATCTAGAACCGTATCACCGGGCATTTCTCCTCTATTTAACCTAAATTGAATCTCTCTAAGTACTTTAAACCCTTGTCGTTTCGCCAAATATACACCCACAATACCCGTAAATACAATCATAGCGAACGCAGACCATAAACCTATTACATGACTCGATCCTATCAATACCGTAATCTCAATCGCCGGTATTACAATAAGTAAGAACAGCAACCACTTCACAGCTCCACACTCCTTCATATTTCATTCAAAAGGTTTGAAAGCATCACCCTTACAAAAACCCCTTATAAGCCCCTTAAAACACTCATATAAGCTTTATAAAGGACGAACAACCCTCTTCCACTAAACATTATAACAAACGTTTTTCAAAGCGATTTCAGGCATTTAAAGCTACCTCTATCCTTTTTTGTGTAAAAAAAAGAGAAGGACTCCGATCCTTCTCTCCGTATTACTTCTTATAGCACTTCCGCATGTCCATTATAAACAATTCCGCGCGCTGCATCAACTGTTACTTCTTGGCCACTTTTTAAAGTTGTTGTTACGCCGTTTACACCAACGATAACAGGAATACCGATTGATACACCTACAACAGCTGCATGGCTTGTTAGACCGCCTTCTTCTACAACTAGAGCAGCAGCTTTTTCAATTGCAGGAATCATATCTTTATCAGTGCTTGTTGTAACAAGGATATCGCCTTTGTTTACGTTCGCTACAGCTTCAGCAGCTGTTTTCGCTACAACTACTTTACCTTTTGCAGCTTTACGACCGATTCCTTGCCCTTTAGCAACTTCTTCACCAACAACGTGGATTTTCATTAAGTTTGTTGTACCAGTTTCAGCAACTGGAACACCAGCAGTGATTACTACAGTATCTCCAAGTCCGATTAGACCCGCATCCATACCTGTTTGAATTGCTGTATCTAACATTTCGTCAGTAGAAGCTGCACGTTTTCCAGCCATAAATGCTTGAACACCCCAAACAAGTGCAAGACGACGTCCTACTTGCTCGTCAGATGTTACAGCTACGATTGGAGATTTCGGACGGTATTTAGAGATCATTTTCGCAGTATGTCCACTTTCTGTTGGAGCTACGATTGCAGCTACATCAAGAGCAAGTGCTGTGTGCGCAACAGATTGGCTAATTGCATCTGTAATTGTTGGAGTGAACTCTTTAATACGTTTTTTGAACATATCTTCATATTGTAATGATTTTTCAACACGTACCGCAATGTTAGCCATCATTGTTACAGCTTCTACAGGGTATTGACCCGCAGCAGTTTCACCTGAAAGCATGATTGCATCTGTTCCATCAAAGATTGCGTTTGCTACGTCACTTGCTTCCGCACGAGTTGGACGTGGGTTACGTTGCATAGAATCTAACATTTGTGTTGCAGTAATAACTGGTTTGCCTAATACGTTACATTTTTTGATTAGACGTTTTTGTACTAATGGTACTTCTTCTGGTGGAATTTCTACACCCATATCACCACGAGCAACCATTAAACCGTCAGAAACTTCTAAGATTGAATCGATGTTGTCGATACCTTCTTGGTTTTCGATTTTTGGTACGATTTGGATGTATTGGGCGTTATGCCCTTCTAATAATTCACGAATTTCTAATACGTCAGATGCTTTACGTACGAAAGATGCTGCGATGAAATCAACTTTTTGCTCGATACCGAAAACGATATCTTGTACGTCTTTTTCAGTGATACCAGGAAGCTTAATGCTTACGTTTGGTACGTTAACACCTTTTTTATTTTTTACAGTTCCACTGTTTAATACTTTTGTACGGATGTTTCCATCAGCTTTCTCGATTACTTCTAGTTCGATAAGACCGTCATCGATTAGAATACGAGAACCCGGATCAACATCATCATAAAGACCAGCATAAGATACAGAGAACTTCTCTGCAGTTCCTAATACTTGTTCAGTAGAAAGAATTACTTCTGCACCTGTTACAAGCTCAGCTTGTCCGTCTACGAAGTCATGTGTACGGATTTCTGGACCTTTTGTATCAAGTAAGATACCAACTGTTTTACCAGTTTTCTTTGAAGCTTCACGAATATTTTTAATACGAGCTCCATGCTCTTCATGACTACCATGAGAGAAGTTTAAACGAGCAACGTTCATACCCGCTTCCATTAATTGCTCTAATTTCTCAATACTTTCACTAGCAGGACCTATAGTACATACAATTTTAGTTTTACGCATATTGCACCTCCGAAAATTATGAAACCGTTCCCAAATACAAGGCATTAAGCCAATTAGATAGATAATTCTTTAGATAATTGATACATATCTTTATCGATTGTATGCTTTTGAGCTAACGCTTCGATAATGTCATGATCAACAAGTTTATTATTTTGAATACCAACACAACGTCCGCCATTACCAGCAATTAATAATTCAACTGCTCTTGCGCCAAGACGACTAGCTAATACACGGTCTTGTGCACTTGGTGATCCACCACGTTGTACGTGACCTAATACAGTTACACGAGTATCAAAGCTTGTTGCTTCTTCAATGTGCTTACCGATGTCAATTGCACTTCCAACACCTTCAGCTACAACGATAATACTGTGCTTTTTGCCACGTTCACTACCTCGTTTCAGACGAGCGATAACATCTTCCATGTCATACTTTTCTTCTGGAATTAAGATAGTTTCTGCACCATCAGCTAAACCAGCCCATAATGCGATATCTCCAGCGTGACGTCCCATTACTTCGATAACATATGTACGTTCATGAGATGTAGCTGTATCACGGATTTTATCAATTGCATCAATAACAGTATTTAAAGCTGTATCGAAACCAATTGTGAAGTCTGTTCCAGGGATATCATTGTCGATTGTACCTGGTACACCTACACATGGGAATCCTTGCTCAGTTAATTTTTTTGCACCTTGGTAAGAACCATCTCCACCAATAACAACAAGTCCTTCAATACCATGTTTCTTTAATTGCTCGATTCCTTTTAGTCGTACTTCTGGGTCTTTAAACTCAGGACATCTTGCTGTATATAATTTTGTACCACCGCGGTGGATAATATCGCCAACAGAACCAAGTTCTAATTTTTCAATATGACCAGAAATTAAACCAGCGTATCCATGGTAAATACCATATACTTCAATATCATGGAAAATCGCTTTACGAACAACTGCACGAATGGCAGCATTCATACCAGGTGAATCTCCACCACTCGTTAATACACCAATACGTTTCATTTGTACTCACCTCATAAAGATTATTTGCCTTATAATAAAATAACACGAAAAAATACAAAAACACAATGGAGAAGATGTGTCTTTTCATAATAAAAACGTGCATTCGCGAAGAGGAACGCACGCTTTTCTTATTTTATCCCAATGGAAGCGTTTGAAAACGAAACTTGCCCAATTTTCATATATTTTTCATAACGTTTTTCGATTAATTCATCTTTCGAAATTCCGCTTAATTGTTCAAAAGTTTTCTTAAGCATTAAATCTATATTTTCTGATTGTTTCAAAACATTACGATGCGCTCCGCCTTTTGCCTCTGGAATAATTTCGTCAATTACACCTAATTCTTTCAAATCTAATGCTGTAATTTTCATCGCTTCTGCAGCTTCTTTTGCTTTACCAGCATCTTTCCAAAGAATCGCCGCCGCACCTTCTGGTGTAATAACAGAATAAGTGGAATTTTCTAGCATATGAATGTAATCTCCTACTCCAAGACCTAACGCACCACCGCTACCACCTTCACCGATAACAATGCAAATAACAGGTACAGTTAAACCCGCCATTTCAAATAAATTACGAGCGATAGCTTCACTTTGTCCACGTTCTTCAGCTGCTTTACCAGGATAAGCTCCCTTCGTATCGATGAAACAAATAATGGGACGATTAAACTTTTCCGCTTGTTTCATTAGACGCAGTGCTTTTCGATATCCTTCTGGATGAGGCATTCCAAAATTACGACGAATATTTTCTTTCGTATCTTTTCCGCGTTGGTGCCCAATTACAGTTACAGGCATCCCCTTATATTTCGCAATGCCGCCGACAATCGCTGCATCGTCGCCAAATAGGCGATCTCCATGACATTCAAAAAAATTAGTAAATAAGTGCTCAATATAATCGAGCGTTGTCGGTCGTTCTGCATGACGAGCAATTTGAACACGGTCCCATACTTTCATATTGCCGTATATATCTTCCTCTAGTTTTTCTAGCTTGTCTTCCAAAATACGAATCTCCTCACTGAAGTCCATCTGGCTGTTTTTCGTATAGTCTTTCAGTTCACGAATCTTATTTCTTAGCTCAACAACTGGTTTCTCAAATTCTAGCTCTGCCATACAGCCATTTCCCCTCCTTGATGAACTTCTAAAATCTTACGGAGTGATTCTCTCATATCATCACGATGCACCACCGCATCTAATTGACCATGCTCTAGTAAAAATTCTGCCGTTTGGAAATCTTCCGGCAGTTTCTCACGCACTGTTTGTTCAATTACGCGTCTACCAGCAAATCCGATAAGTGCACCTGGCTCTGCAAAATTGTAATCACCAAGTGAAGCGAAACTCGCTGAAACCCCGCCCGTCGTCGGGTGAGTCATAACAGAAATAAATAACCCTCCTGCATTACTATGCTTTTTCAAAGCTACGCTTGTTTTCGCCATTTGCATTAAACTTAATATCCCTTCTTGCATACGGGCACCACCCGACGCAGTAAAGATAATAAATGGAACTTGTAAGTCGTATGCCTTTTCAACCGCACGAGCAATTTTTTCTCCTACAACAGAGCCCATGCTGCCCATTCGAAAACGAGAATCCATTACTGCAACAACAACAAGCATGTCATCAATTGTTCCTTCACCAGTTACAACCGCTTCATTCAATTCAGTCTTCTTACGATCGTTTTCTAGTTTCTCTTCATATCCCGGAAACTCAAGTGGATTTAGTGAAACCATCTCTTTGTCATACTCACGAAATGAACCTTCGTCCAATATACTATCAAGGCGTTCCCATGCATTCATCGGATGATGATATCCACAATTCACGCATACTTTTAAATTTTTAAGAAGCTCTTTCGTATACATGATTTTTTTACATTTCGGACATTTTGTCATAACGCCATCTGGTACATCTTTTCGTACTTGTTCTGAAGGTATTGCAGCGTACTTTTTCTTTTTCACGAATAAATCTCTTAGCACAATTTGACCCCCTTCGTTGAGAGCTAAGGTTAGCGTAAGAAGAAAATGGGGCTAACACCAATGTTTGATGTTAGCCTTATCTTCTCAATCTGTCTAATAACCTCTCTCTTTACGTTTAACTTTAACCGCTATGCGGTAGAATGTTTGTCATAACGTGTCATGGTCATTTCGACAAATTTTATACATTACGAGTGAAACTGTATATTCTCTACTAATTCATCGTAAATTTTTAACGCATCATTTTCTTGTTTCACTTCCAAAGTAGCATAAAGCTTTCTATAGATTTCGATAGAATCTCCTGAAACTTCACAAGAAAGAGTTGCAACGTAATCATTTACGATCATCCAAATGCGATAGAGTAAATAATTATCGAATTGTTCAATAAGTGTTTTAAAGAACGTTTGATGAAGCACCGGAATTGAGCTTTCATTTTCTTCAAGCACTTGGTGTAATTTACTTAGTACTCCAGAAAACGTTTCTTTCGGTAAATTACATACAAGTCGAATCATATCTTTCTCAAGCAATCGTTTTGTTTGTAATAAATCACGAATTGTTTTCTCATCTTGCAGCAAGAACGGAGCAATTAATTGTACAAGACCGTTATCGTAAAAGTTTCGAATAAACGTCCCCTCACCACGTCTCGTTTCAATTAATCCTACCAGTTCTAAAGCACGTAATGCTTCTCTTACAGAGGAACGTCCAACATTTAAGCGTGAACTTAACTCACGCTCAGATGGCAAACGATCCCCTGCTACTAAACAATCCTCTTCCATAATGGAACGGATTTTTTTTACAATTTCGAGATATACTTTTGTATTTGATGATGTCAATGGAAATTCCTCGCTTATTCTTTACCAATCAGCGCTAATTGTTTTGTTTTCTCAGCGACTTCATTTGGATCTACTTGACGGCGAGCCACTCCTGTCTCCATTGCTGCTTTCGCAACGTAAGCCGCTACTTGAGGCGCTACGCGCGCGTCAAATGGTGCTGGAATGATATGGTCTGCATTCAACTCATCCTCTGATACAAGCTCTGCAATGGCTTGTACAGCTGCCATCTTCATTTCTTCATTAATTTGTGTCGCATGTACATCAAGTGCACCGCGGAAAATACCTGGGAACGCTAGTACATTATTTACTTGGTTCGGGAAGTCAGAACGACCTGTTCCAACGACAGCTGCGCCCGCTGCTTTTGCCAATTCTGGCATAATTTCTGGAACCGGATTCGCCATTGCAAAAATAATTGCATCGTCATTCATTGTACGAACCATCTCTTCAGTTAATGCACCTGCTGCAGATACACCAATGAATACGTCCGCACCTTGTAAAACGTCAGCTAAAGAACCTTCGATACGATTCTTATTTGTATATTTTGCAACTTCATCCTTCACCGGATTCATACCGACAGGACGACCTTCATAGATTGCACCTTTACGGTCACACATAATAACGTCACGTACACCATAGCGATATAAAAGTTTAATGATTGCAATACCTGCTGCACCTGCACCATTTGCGACAACTTTAATGTCGGACATTTTCTTTCCAACTAACTTCAGCGCGTTCACAAGGCCTGCTACTGTTACGATAGCTGTTCCGTGTTGATCATCATGGAATATCGGAATGTTTGTCTCTTTTTTCAAACGTTCTTCAATAACGAAGCAATTTGGTGCTGCGATATCTTCTAAGTTTACACCGCCAAAAGTTGGCTCCATTAATTTTACAGTTTCAACAATTTTATCTACATCGTTTGTATTTAAGGCAATCGGGAATGCATCTACGCCAGCAAAGCTCTTGAATAATACAGCTTTACCTTCCATTACTGGAAGAGATGCTTCAGGTCCAATGTTACCAAGACCAAGTACAGCCGTTCCATCAGTCACAACTGCTACCATATTTCCCTTCATTGTATATTCATATACCTTACTTTTATCGTCATAAATTTCTTTACAAGGCTCTGCAACCCCTGGAGAATATGCAAGACTTAAATCTTTTGCATTTTCTACTTTTACTTTTGATACAGTTTCTAATTTTCCTTGATGCACTTTATGCATGTGAAGTGCTTCTTCACGAAGTGTTGACAAACTATCCACTCTCCTCAAATTATTCTGGCTGATATCAATTTCTCCAAGTGGTCTGACCACGAACACTACTACTATAATAATCGAAGTGTAGGGAAATTGTCCATTATATTTTCACAACGACATTTTCGTCCCCTACAATTTCACGAAGTGCTCCTAGACATTCTTCACTTGGATGAATCGATAAACTTCGAGATAATTGTACCATTTTATGTTCCTTTTCATAATAAATTAGTACTTTCGTAAAACCTGAATAGTCAAACAATATTTTCGTAACTTGATTTACAAGCTTTTTTTCATATTGAGACGGCAATTTCACGTAAACAGATGCTTCTTTCATTTCTTCATAAACATCCATTTCTTCTAGCGGATATAGTCCATTCACGATCCATTGCAACTTATGATTTCTTTGCTCAATCGTACCATCAACTAAAACAATTGCCCCTTCTTGTAACCTGTGTGAAAAATGTATATACGTTTCTGGAAAAATGACGGCTTCCATTTCATCATTTTGATCACAGAATGTAATAAACGCCATCTTTTGCAACTTTTTCGTACGAATAACTTTCACACTTGTTATATATACGATTGCTCTTTGTACTTTTTTCTTATGTCGCATCGCCTGAGCAAGAGATGGGATTTCTAATTCTTTTCCTAACTCCGCATACTGCGCTGTCGGATAGCTAGATAAATAAAAACCGAGTGCTTCCTTCTCCTTATTTAACTGTTCAATAAAGGATAGCTCTTCTCCTTGTACATATTTTGATTTCGGAACAGCATCCCCTAAATCAAAGTCACGTGCAAGATTTGCATACTCTAACGCTCCTTTAAGACTTTTCCATAACGTCGTCCTCGAAACACCAAAATCGTCAAAACATCCAGACCAGACAAACGCTTCTAAATTTCGCTCTGTTACAAATTTTGATGGCATACGAAGACAAAACTCAAATAAATCTTCGAACATTTTTTTCTCTCGTTCTTCGAGTAGCGCAGTCACGGTAGCCATTCCGATATTCCGAATCGAAAGTAAACTATATCGAATCGCATTCCCTTCTATTTGGAAGTTGTAACCACTTCTCTGAAGAGACGGCGGTAAAACGTGAAAACCTTTCCGCTTCGTTTCTCGTACATACTGCACAATCTTATCTTCATTTCCAATTACGCTTGATAATAACGCAGTCATAAATTCCAGCGTATAATTCGCTTTTAAATATGCAAGCTGGTACCCAATCATACTGTAAGCTACAGCGTGACTTCGGTTAAAACCGTAATTCGCAAATCTTACAATTAAATCGTAAATTCGTTCTGAAGATGTCTCGTCGTATCCATTTTCCAAACAACCTTGAACAAAGTGCTTGCGTTCTTGATCTAAAATATCACGATTCTTTTTACTCACAGCACGGCGCAGTAAATCCGCTTCTCCAAGCGAAAATCCAGCTAACTTCGATGCGATTTGCATTATTTGTTCTTGGTATACGATTACGCCGTATGTTCGTTCTAAAATGGGCTTTAAATCTGGATGTAAATATTCAATTCGTCTTTCCCCATGCTTCGATTCAATAAAGGTTGGAATTTGTTCCATCGGTCCTGGTCTGTATAAAGAGTTAACAGCAACTATGTCTTCAAATTCATTCGGTTTTAACCCGCGAAGTACATTTCGCATACCACCTGATTCAAGCTGGAATACACCTGTTGTATCCCCTCTTCCTAACAATTGAAACGTCTTTTCATCTTGAAGAGGTAAATTTCTTATATCAATTTGTTTCCCAGTTTTTTTAACAATAAACTTTATAATATTTTCAAGTAACGTTAAATTACGTAAGCCTAAAAAGTCCATCTTGAGCAACCCAAGTTCTTCTAATGCATCAGCTGGATATTGCGTAACATAAACATCGTTATGCCCTTCTTGAATCGCTACACTTCCCGTTAACGGTTCTTGGCTCATTATAACGCCAGCTGCATGAATAGACGTATGACGCGGTAATCCCTCTACACGTTTTGCAATTTCAAACACACGCTCATGCAAAAGATTCCCTTGTATAAACTCACGGAGCGATTGCGATTCCTCATATGCATCTTTTAACGTTATACCAAGCTTTGATGGGATAAGTTTTGAAAATATGTCGATATCTCTTGGCGGGAGCCCCATTACACGAGCAATGTCTCTAATTGCGGCTTTCGCTGCAAGAGTTCCGAACGTTACAATTTGAGCGACACGAAGCTGACCATATTTATCTTTCACATATCGAATCATCTCATCACGTCTTATATCTGGAAAATCAATATCAATATCTGGAAGTGTCACACGTTCAGGGTTTAAAAACCTCTCAAATAATAAGTCATATTCAATTGGATCAATATCTGTAATTTCCAATACATAAGAAACGAGTGAACCCGCTGCCGATCCACGGCCTGGCCCAGTTAAAATACGATTTTCATGTGCATATTTCATAAAGTCCCATACGATGAGGAAATAATCGCTAAATCCCATACGAGAAATCACATGTAATTCATGATTCAAACGCTGTATATGCACTTCTTTTGGCGTACCATATCGTTTACTTAAGCCTTCTTCACAAACACGGCGCAAATACGTATCATTCGTCTCGTTAGATGGAACAGGAAACTTCGGTAGTTGATTTACATGGAAAGGAATTTCTACTTGGCAACGTTCCGCGATTGTTATTGTATTTTGAATCGCTTCCTCAGCATGAGAAAAGAGTGCTTCCATTTCATCCGATGACTTTAAATAATACTGATCCGTTTTCATTCTCGGCCTATCTGGATCAGTCATTTTCGTTCCGCCTTCAACAGATAATAAACATTCATGAACAAGTGCGTCACTTTGATTAATATAGCGAACATCATTTGTTGCAACGACTGGAACATTTACCTTATTAATAAATTCAGGCAGTTTTTCTTGTAAAAGCAGTTCATCTTGAATCGCATGATGCTGCAAACTTATATAAAAATTGCTGAACATATTTTGATACGTATGAGCTACTTCTTCAGCCTGACTCTCTTTGTCTTCTAATAATAACTGTTCAATTTCTCCGTCTTTCCCTGGTGAAATTGCAATTAATCCTTTCGCATAATGAGCAAGCCACTTCTTCGGAATACCTTCTTTTGACTTCGTCATAATGCTGCTAGAAATCTTTAATAAATTTTGATAGCCTATTTCATTCTCAGCAAGTAAGACGAGTGGATAAGACCTTTCTTCTTCTTCACTAAAAATAGAAGCTGTTAAACCGATAATAGGCTGTATACCATTTTTCTTGCATGCTTTATAAAACGGAATAACTCCATACATAACATTTTCATCTGTAATGGCCAGCGATGAAAATCCAAGCTCTTTCGCCCGAATGACAAGCTCATCAATTTTGCAAGCACTTTTTAATAAACTAAAAACGGTTTGACATTGTAAATGCACAAACTTCACTGTTGTACCCTCTCTTTACCTATGTGACTACTTTTATTATAGGTGATGGGGAAAGCGGAAATCAAAACATACTTCTCATACTTTGTCCATATATATGAAGAAGAAAGGGGAATGACGATGGATGTAAGAGAACATACTTTTTTCTCTCTGCTTATTATTAGTTACTTTATTGCCTTTGGAGTTATACTTGGTGGTTCATTAATTGGCGGATTTGGTGCATTTCTCGTCGGAAAACCAGCTCTAACTTATATTAGTCAATTTGCTCAAAACTTAAGAATTTGGGCACTCGTTGCAGCAATTGGCGGAACGTTCGATACCTTCTATAGCTTTGAAAGAAGCTTCTTTGGCGGAGATATGAAAGATATCGTAAAACAAATTCTCCTTATTTTTTTCGCAACTGGTGGTATGCAAACTGGTCTTATTATTATTAAGTGGCTTACACAGGAACATGTATGAGAGTACCGAGTGCCAATACAGCCAAAAGGTGGTATTTAGTTTTAGCTGGTGCTGCTGTTGGAGGGATTTTGAGCTGGTTTATTTTTTTGTACATATACGGTGTTTTTCAGCAGGAACAAGCTAGTAAAATAGCAGAACAAAAAGAAATCATCGAAAAACAAGAAGCAAAACTCCACGTCCTTCTCGAAGACCAAGAGAAATTGAACACAGAAAATAAACGACTCTTAACAATTCAAGAAATCAAAATAAAAATTATAAATCGAAAAAAATATGATTTAGACAATCTTACACTTGAAAATATGACCACCTCTATCCATAATGATCTCCAGCATCTTTTAACGAAAAACATTCAAAGCATCGCAAAAAATAAAGACCTACTCAAAAAAGTCATCGAAAATAAAACGTACAAACATTACGATCGTATATACCGCTTTAAAGTAGACACAGTCTCTTTTGATACCGTACTTGAAATTAGTATTGATATAGAGAAAGAAAAATAAAAAAAGGAGGGCCTCAGCGCCTCTCCTTCTCTTTCGTTCAACATACAACTTCTTATTTACATAGCTCACGTAAATCAGCAAAAAGGCGATCCGCTTCTTCCCAAGAAGATGCTTTTGCACCAGAAGCCATCGGATGTCCTCCGCCATTATATTGCATTGCTAATTTATTAATAACTGGTCCTTTTGAGCGAAGACGAACACGAATAACATCATCTTCCTCTAAAAATAGAACCCATGCCTTTAATCCATCAATATTACCAAGCGCCCCGACAACACCAGATGCTTCAGTAGAAAGTACATCAAACTCTTCTAGTACCTCTTTCGTTAATTTAATGTATGCTGCGCCTTCTTCTACCATCGTGAAATTTTGTAAAATATAACCGTTTAAACGAGCAATCTTTTCTTTTGTCTTATACATTTCATTGTATAAATCTGTGAATTTCACGTCCATATCAACAAGCTCACTTACGTAACGAAGTGTTTTCGCTGTTGTATTTGGGAATAAGAAACGACCTGTATCACCGACAATACCCGCTAAAATAAGGCGAGCTGCTTCCTTTGATATCGTTAATCCTTTATCTTTTCCATAACTGTAAAACTCATAAATCATTTCACTTGTAGAACTAGCTGTCGTATCCACCCACGTAATATCTCCGTACGGGTCTTCATTCGGATGATGATCAATTTTAATTACCATCTTTCCTTTTGCATAACGTTGATCACAAACACGCTCTTGATTTGCTGTATCACAAACGATAACAAGTGCATCTTCATATACACTATCTTCAATATCATCCATTACTCGTAAAAACGCTAAAGAAGGCTCGTTGTACCCAATCATATAAATATTTTTCTCTGGAAACGATTCTTGCAGAATTGTACCAAGTCCGCACTGAGAACCTAACGCATCTGGATCCGGACGTACATGACGATGAATAATAATTGTATCAAACTCTTTAATTGCTCCTAAAATTTGCTCATGCATATGTATAATCTCCTTTTTATTCAACTTCTTCATTTTATCCCGCATTAACGTGTAGTAAGACTCCCACCTCAAAAGTATTAAAAACAATGGGGCAAAATTAATTTGGAGCCCGGATGCACGTAAAAGCCCGATTGGTGAGGGCTAATAATTAGTACGTGGGATCTCCCCCACACTAATTAAAGTTTCACTTTATCCCCCATTATAACGGAAAACATTTCATACATGCGAACAATTGCTTTATAATAAAAATTAGAAAGTTTAGATTTTTCTTTTTTCTAAATTGTTATTTTTATACCAATCGATAGGAGCGTGTATTATGCCAGTATTCGTCTTTTGTATTATCATCTCATTTGTGTTGTACCTCTTCTACAAAACAAAATTCTTTCGTACAAACCGTCCAATGGAGAAAGGTTGGCTCTCAGGAAAATCCGCAATGGCACTCGGCTTATTCGTCCTATTCTTTGGGATAAACCAATTCTTTTTAGAACTTTCAACTGCACGCATTATCGTTGGTGTTTTGTTTATTTTACTTGGCAGCGCGAGTACATTTAATGGATTCCGCCAATATAAACATTTTTTACCATTAGCAGTCAAAGAAGCCGAATCTTATAAAACAACGTAAAAAAAGCATCAATATTGTGATACTTTTTTACGTCCCTTCACTTTCAAAATCGTATATGCAACAAACGCAGATGGTATATTAAAGAGATTACCTTGCACGTGAAAATGTAATTGTTCTTCTTCAAAAGACATCTGTTTGTATAATTCTTGCTGAGATAATCCTGTTCTTTTCTTTTTTTCATGCAATCCTTGTAAATATAAATATTGAATTGGTATCATCACAAGAAAGTAAAAGAGTGCGATACCACCAAAAAAGAGTACTTCTGATGACATATGGTATACCACCTTCCGACATCTATTATCTTATAATACAGTTATAACATAGTATAAACTGAAATTAAATTAATATTCTGTTTTTTAACCATATAATTACGTCTCCGCATATATATCCTGCTAAAACTCTTCCACATCTTTAGCAACAGCTTCAAAGCCCAATAAAACAAAAAAGATGGAACAAACCAAAGCGATTTGTTCCATCTTTTATTTATCGATCAATTGCACCATAAGTAACGCTTTCCCGACAACATTACCTTCATGATGCACTTCTACATCAACCTTACCAAATTTACGCCCAATTTCTAATACTTTCGGATGAACTGATACAACATTATCAATTTGAACTGGCTTTACGAAATAAATTGTTAAGTTCTCAACAATTGAATCGCTCTTCTTCTGCGCACGAATGACGCGGTTTGTTGCTTCTGTCACAATTGTTGTGAATACACCGTAAGATAACGTCCCGATTGAATTCGTCATTTGTGGTGTCACTGAAAATTGATATAAATGCTCATTTTTCGCTTCTTTCGGCGTCATAAATTGATTCGTTACAATGTCATCAATCGTTTCACCAACTTGTGGTTGACGCTGAATCATCTGCAAGGCCTGAAGTACATCTTGACGACTAATGATACCTTGCAATTTATTTCCATCCTCCACAACAGGAAGTAATTCAATACCTTCCCACACCATCATACGTGCTGCAGCTGCGACAGACATTTTTCCATTTACCGTAATAGGGTGTTTCGTCATCACTTTATCAATCGGTGTATCTTTCGCAACACCAATCATATCTTTCGAAGTTACGATACCTAACACCTTTTTATTTTCATCCACAATCGGATAGCGTCCATGCATCGTCTCTTCATTGTACTCATGCCATTTCTGCACTATGTCACTAGGCTTTAAATATAGTGTTTCTTCAATTGGTGTTAAAATATCTTCAACTAGTACAATTTCTTTCTTAATAAGTTGATCATAAATTGCACGGTTAATTAAAGTCGCGACCGTAAATGTATCATAACTACTCGAAATAATTGGCAATTTCAATTCATCTGCTAACTTTTTCACATGCTCTTCTGTATCAAATCCACCTGTAATTAATACAGCAGCCCCTGTTTCTAATGCTAATTGATGTGCGTTCGTACGGTTACCGATGATAAGTAAGTTCCCTGCTTCTGTATAGCGCATCATCGCTTCTAATTTCATAGCCCCAATAACGAATTTATTTAACGTTTTATGTAGTCCTTCTCTGCCCCCAAGTACTTGGCCATCGACAATGTTAACGACTTCTGCATATGTCAGTTTTTCGATATTCTCTTTCTTCTTTTGCTCAATTCGAATTGTTCCGACACGTTCAATTGTACTAACATACCCTTTATTTTCTGCATCTTTAATTGCACGGTAAGCGGTCCCTTCACTTACACTTAAATCTTTCGCAATTTGCCGCACAGAAATTTTATGCCCTACTGGCAGGCTATTAATATGTTCTAAAATTTGATTATGTTTGGTAGCCAAATGGTTTCACCATACTTTCTTTTCCCTAAATTCTTCATGTGTTGTATTTTCAGTATACTATATTTCCAAAACTGTTACACTCTCTCTTTGTATGTCTGTACTATTTTTTTTATAACAAAATGCTCCTTACATTACACCAGTCATTCTATTACAACAATGTAATGGTATTGTCATCTCGTTCGATGGTTTGTCCACACGCTTCCATATACAATTAAGACAAGAAATGAAACAAAGGAGTGGATACATTATGAAAAAATTTTTAGAGGTTGTAGGTGCTGTATTTTTAGCTTTCGTAGACGGGAAAAAAGTTGCAATGGAGTTGAATGAAACACCCGAACAGCCACGTACAAAAAGAAAAGAATTACCTAAACAAATACAAACTTTAAAAACTGTACTACACACATAAAAAACCCTTCACTTGTCGTTTCAAATGAAGGGTTTCTTTTTTATAGTGTAATACTTTCTCCAGCTTCTAATACTTTCCCTGTACAATTTTGTAGCTTTTCTACAAATTGATATGGATCTTGTTCAATAACCGAGAACGTATTATAATGCATCGGTACAACTGTTTTCGCACCAGTCCATTTTGCAGCTAAAACAGCATCTTCTGGCCCCATTGTGAAATTATCGCCAATTGGTAAAAATGCTACATCAATATTATTAAGTTCTCCAATTAACTTCATATCAGAGAATAACGCAGTATCTCCTGCATGATATACCGTTTTCTCCTCTGCCGTAAACAAAATACCAGCTGGCATACCTGTATATGTAATCGTCTTATTTTCTTCATCAATATAACTAGATCCGTGGAATGCTTGTGTGAATTTCACTTTACCAAAGTCAAATTCATGTGAACCTCCAATATGCATTGGATGTGTATTTACACCTTGCCAGCCTAAAAATGTCGCTAATTCAAATGGTGCCACAACGACCGCATTATTTTTCTTTGCTAACGCTACTGTATCGCCGACATGATCACCGTGTCCGTGCGATAAAATAATCGCATCAACTTTTACATCTTCAGCCTTTAAATCTGTTTTCGGATTTCCTGTTAAAAACGGATCAATTAAAATAACTTTTCCATTCGTTTCAATCTTTACAACTGAATGCCCGTGATAAGATACTTTCATCCTTACATTCCTCCCCTATTCACATTCTCACTTTTTATTCTACATGATTTCTCAATTACCTGTCTTTTCTAACATCTATTTACTTGTCATAACGCTTTCATCCGATGTAAAGTTATATTTGTAATTAAATATCTCGGGGGTGCCAATCGATGAATGCTAGATTAGAAAATTTAATGCAATGGCTAAAAGAAAAAAACGTAGAAGCTGCGTTCTTAACTTCTACACCGAACGTTTTCTACATGACAAACTTCCACTGTGAACCGCATGAAAGACTACTTGGTATGTTTGTATTCCAAGAAAAAGAACCTATTTTAATTTGTCCTAAAATGGAAGAAGGTCAAGCGCGTAACGCTGGCTGGGCACATGAAATCATCGGATTTACTGATACTGACAAACCATGGGATATGATTGCAAAAGCAATTAAAGATCGTGGTATTGATGCAAATGCAGTTGCAATTGAAAAAGAACATTTAAACGTAGAACGTTACGAAGAATTAACAAAATTATTCCCAAATGCAGCTTTCAAATCAGCTGAAGAGAAAGTTCGCGAGCTTCGCTTAATCAAAGATGAAAAAGAACTTTCTATTTTACGTGAAGCAGCTAAAATGGCAGACTATGCTGTTGAAGTTGGTATAAATGCAATTAAAGAAAATCGTAGTGAGCTAGAAGTATTAGCAATTATTGAGCATGAATTAAAAACAAAAGGCATCCATAAAATGTCATTCGATACGATGGTATTAGCAGGTGCAAACTCTGCTCTTCCACACGGTATTCCAGGTGCAAACAAAATGAAACGCGGCGATTTCGTACTATTTGATTTAGGTGTAATCATTGAAGGTTATTGCTCTGACATTACACGTACAGTAGCATTTGGTGATATTTCTGAAGAACAAACTCGCATTTACAACACTGTACTTGCTGGACAACTACAAGCAGTTGAAGCATGTAAACCAGGCGTTGCATTTGGTGCAATTGACAACGCTGCTCGCTCTGTTATCGCAGATGCAGGTTACGGAGACTTCTTCCCACACCGCCTTGGTCACGGACTTGGAATTAGCGTACACGAATATCCAGATGTAAAAGAAGGCAATGAGTCTCTATTAAGAGAAGGCATGGTCTTCACAATCGAGCCAGGTATTTACGTACCAAACGTAGGCGGCGTTCGTATTGAAGATGATATTTACATCACAAAAGACGGATCAGAAATCTTAACGAAGTTCCCGAAAGAATTACAATTTGTAAAATAATAAAGTGAAACTTTAATCAGTGGGGGTTTTGTTCATCCCC
>NZ_JBALMG010000054.1:174775-214952 GCF_036963225.1 Bacillus sp. JJ783
GGGCAGCCCGACTCCCACAAATAGCGGGATAAAAAAGGTAGCTTGATTGCTACCTTTTTCTATTTCTCTACTAGTTCAAATTTCTCTACAATCATTTTTGCTGGGTAGCTTTCAAGTATTTGAGAAGACCATACATTTATTTTATCCCCTGTTTTTAATTGATCATATGCGTTTTTATCCTTAAAGCTCAAGACTGTATCTGATGGATGCTCTTTATTCATTTGTTGTTCCATATAATTTTGCAACTCTACTTTTGTTTTAAAAGTTTTATCACCGACAAAAAACACCGTGTCATTTCTTAATATAATATATCCTTCTTTAGGTACTTCTTTTACCGCTACTTGCTCTACTGTTTTCATAGTACACGCTGATAATATTATTAGAAACACACCTAAAAATAAAATACTAACGAAGAAGAACATAGCTTTCCTCATAACGATTCCTCCCATATCGAGTCATTCAAAAGAAATTATTCCTTGTCTATTCCTTCCACGCATTATACTATTAATATGCAGAATTTTCTAAAATAAGGAGGTTTATATGTTACAACAACAGTTAGAAGAAATTCGTAATAATAATTATGTAATCAATGGTGCACTTAATATTGATTCTTTAAGTTCCAGTATGCTTCAACATATTGGTGTTACTGATAGCTATTTAAGGGACAAACTCATTTACTCTACTTTTTATCATCTAATTAAGAAAGACTATATTTCACACACACACTTACAGAAACTATTATCAGAAAGCATCAGTGACAATTATTTATTTTATAAAATTCATTCAGGTGACGACGATGCTGTATTTACCCGTGCATTTACAACATTATTAATCGCACTCATTATTGATGCTGATACAAATCATAATTTCCTATCACAGACTGATATTTTAAATGTGAAGGATAAATTAATTCTATATATGAACAAAGAACAGGATTTCCGTGGGTATGTGCAAGACCACGGCTGGGCACATAGTATCGCTCATGCTTCCGATACATTTGAAGCGCTTGTTAATAATCCTAAACTGGAAACTTCACATTACGAAGAAATACTACAAACTTTATTAAACAAAGTTTGTGTCCATTCCATTTATTACAAATATGAAGAAGATGAGCGTATTGTTTATCCGATTGTCGCAATGCTACAAAATGGCTTAGAGGAAGAAATACTCATATTAGCCCTTCATAATTTAGTAGCTCAATTACAAGTTCAAAAACCGACACTACATATTGACTCATATGAATTTCTATACGGAAATATAAAATCTTTCTTGCGCAGCTTATTTTTCAAATTACGTGCAATGTCTATATGTAAAAAAACTGAATGTGAAATTGAAAAATTACTACAAGAACTTCATAAATATTATTACTAAAAAAGAAGGTCACTCAAAAAGTGCCTTCTTCTATTTCACTAATATTTAATTGGAATTTCACGATCCAAACTGAGAAAAGGTGGACAAGAAACGCAAACACCATACATGCTCCACTTAAAAAAGTTAATATAGGATGCGAATACACGTGCCCTAAACCATAGGATATCGCTACGAAAAATATTGTTATGTAAATATAAATTGCTCCATGTATTTGCCTCATATAAGCCTCCTTTTCCCATATTATAACATAAATTTTCTGATTATTCACATTAATTAACTGTAATTAATATTTCTCCACTGTTACACCTCTAACAGCCGCCTTAATATATGGTGCACCTTGTAAACTTTGTAAACTTTGTAAATTCTCTGTTTTTCCAGTTACGACTACACCGTATATTGGTAAGTCTTTTGGTTTTGTATTTTTTATTTCTTTATAGTGTTGTTCAAAATAATCACTTCGTATACCTTCACTATTTTTTGCTAAATACTTTATTTGGTACAGGAACTCTTTTGAGCTTCTTGTTAAATCGTTTTTAATATCTTCATTTACTTTTGCATAGCTTCCTTCAAATCTAAAAATGTTTATAGCCATTACGGCGCTTAATAGTGCACCACTTTTAGGATCTTTTAATCCTACATAAGAGTTTCTTTTCTAAAAAAAGTTTCTGCACATAAAAAATCACACCCAATTTGATGCACTTCTCATATAAATCTATTTTATCTATTTTATTTTTTTCATATAAATTACCACTTTGCATAACAAATAAACTTCGGACCCAATTTCTATCTCTGTTTTAACTTGGCATGGAGCAAAAAAAAGGGGATCGCTTCTCTTTAAAATACTATTCTATTATTTCATTGCTTTCTTCACAACATCTTGAATCATAACAACTTCTGTTTTCATATCAACAGACGGTGCTTCCTCATCAATACATTCATACCAAAACTCCAAATGCCTTTTATCAATTTCATGATGAGAATTTTCGACAAGAGTACCACCTTCTCCTTGCACAGAATACCAATATAGGTACTCTTCTCCATCTCTTATTTCCCGGAAAATTGTCTCTACATACATCTTTTCGTCGTTTAATGTCAAAAGCACTTCTTTCATATTATCATTAAGAAGCTGCATCCATTCATCTACACGATGACTTTTACCTGGCTTTACTTTGAATCTTGTTAATTCTACGTTCATTTTTATTCCCCCATTTTCTTACGGACAAATAAACTATATTCTACCGGATTATGAAACCTTAATTTAATAGCTAGCTTCTAGTCTCCACCGCCTCCGCAATCTCCTCCACCATCACTTGAACTGCTACAATCGCTGCTACTATAGTCACCAAGTCCACTTGATGAGCTTGAGGCTTGTGAAGATTTTTTTCTCTTGTTTCTTTTCTTATCTTTGTTACTCTCATGACTAGGCCACACTTTATAAAACAATATGAAAAATAGGACTAATTCTATTGTGAAAATGATAACGTCTAAAATACTTTCAATAATATTGGGTGTTATTCCAAAACTATAGAATACTTCAAATGAATAAGCACACAAAATCACATAAATAGCCATACTGATATACCTAAATGTTCTACCTATAATAATTGCTATTTTCTTTGAGAGTGGTATATCCTGTTCCTGTTTTTTCTTTAGATATTTTTGTTTTCTAACTTGCTTTCTCTTTCTACTTTTTCTCCCCATTCAATCCCCTCTTTCGACTTCCCTTTTCCGTTCAATTCCAAATTATCACAAAAATACACATTGTAACAAGCGAGATTTCTCGTAAAGTTTTATTTACTTTTTGTAAAGTTTTGTTTACTTTTTACCTATAAATGGATATTATAAATGTAACAAATTTACAAAAAGGAGACTTTGTGCATTTGATTAAAAATAAGGTGAAACAATTCCGCGTCGTTAGAGACATCACCCAAGAGCAATTAGCTTCCTCTGTTCAAATCACTAGACAATCCCTCATCGCTATCGAGAAGAATAAATACAACCCAAGTTTAGAATTAGCATTGAAATTATGTGAGTTTTTCAACTGTAAAGTAGAAGATTTATTTCAATTAGATAAAACTGGGGAGGAAAAAGAATGAAAAATACTTTTAATCAAGAATTCATTTCACATCTTACCATTTTAGTGTTAGGATTGACTTTTCTTTATTTCAATAGTAGTGATGAAGAAAAGATTCGTTCCATCCTTCTATTCGCTGGCGTATACATACTCTTAGCCTTGGTACTATTTGTAGTGAAACGAATATTCTTTAAGAACAAAAAGAAAGAGTCCGAGAAATACCCATTACCTGAGACAGATGAAAGAATTGAAAAAATGGGCTTAAAATTTATGGCGCAAATTTTCGGTCTTTCTCATTTAATTGGCTCTGCGATACTATTTGTTTTATATATCACTAACGAAAATTCGACGATACGAGTAGAGTATGCCCTCTATTACTTGTTTGGAATTCTTTTCTTCACAATGATGTTCGGCTTGAAAATTGTGAAGAAATTAGATAATTAGTTTAAACAAAAAGACCCTTCCTACAAAGGAAAGGTCTTTATTTTATTTCTATTATGATAAAGCAGGAGCTTTTTCAAGAAGCTCTTTCGCATCAGCATATTGTAAGCCGTGCGCTTCTGCAACCGCTTCGAATGTTACATAGCCATCTAATGTGTTAATACCTTTTAATAATGCAGCGTTGCCTAGGCAAGCTTCTTTGTAGCCTTTGTTAGCAATTTGTACTGCATATGGTACTGTTACGTTTGTTAATGCAAGAGTTGATGTACGTGGAACCGCACCTGGCATGTTTGCAACTGCATAATGCACAACGCCATGTTTCTCATAAGTTGGGTTGTCATGAGTTGTAATACGGTCAGTTGTTTCGAAAATACCACCTTGGTCAATCGCAATATCTACAACGACAGAACCTGGTTCCATTGATTGAATCATTTCTTCTGTTACAAGTTTTGGCGCTTTTGCACCTGGGATTAATACTGCACCGATTACAAGATCAGATTCTCTTACAGCTTCTGCAATGTTGTACGGGTTAGACATTAACGTTTTTACTTGGTTTCCAAAAATATCATCTAATTGGCGAAGACGTTCTGCACTTAAGTCGATGATTGTTACATCTGCACCTAAACCTACTGCAATTTTCGCTGCGTTTGTACCAGCTTGACCACCGCCGATAATTGTTACTTTACCGCGTTTAACCCCTGGAACACCTGCAAGTAAAATACCTTTTCCGCCTTTGTTTTTCTCAAGGAACTGTGCACCGATTTGCGCAGACATACGACCTGCAACTTCACTCATTGGTGCAAGTAATGGTAAAGAACGATTGTCTAATTGTACTGTTTCGTATGCAATTGATACCACTTTGTTATCAATTAATGCTTTTGTTAATTCTGGCTCTGGAGCTAAGTGTAAATATGTGAATAAAATTAAACCTTCACGGAAATAACCGTATTCACTTGCAACTGGCTCTTTTACCTTCATAACCATATCTTGATTCCATGCTTCTTCAGCAGTTTCAACAAGTTTCGCACCAGCTTGTACGTATTCTTCATCTGTAAAGCCTGATCCTACACCTGATCCTTTTTGAACAAAAACTTCATGACCATTTTGTACTAAATGTACAGCTCCCGCTGGCGTCATTGCCACGCGGTTTTCATTGTTTTTAATTTCTGTTGGAATACCGATACGCATTATTAGTTCCCCCTTGAGTTATGAAATGACCCCTGAATCATTTTTTTAAAGCGCTTTCTACACTCTTATATTCTAACATAATATCTCAATATTTGACAAAAAATAATACAAGTTTTCCGATAGATTTAACCTTACATTAAAGGACAGTATTATCCGTACCTCTCAGTATAAAGGATAAACTGTCCAATTATTCGAAACTTCACTTTATTTAATTCTATCGATGTCTATGAATAACATCAACAGCGCCGGTTACTTCAATAATCGTACCAGTAATCATATCGGAATCTTCTTCACATAAAAACGAAATGGTTCTTGCAATATCTTCGCCTGTTCCAGATCTACCAATTGGTGTGTTACTACCTTTCAGATTTCGCGCTTCTTCAATCGTTGCTTCTTTCATTTCACCAATTATATCACCAGGGCAAACCATGTTCGCAGTAATACCATATTCCGCCTCTTCGTAAGCTACTGTTTTCGTTAATGAAACAAGTCCTACTTTCGCAGCCGCAAAGGCTGAACGATAAATCCATCCAGGTGCGCTATCTGCCCCTTGAAATCCATAGTTAATAATACGGCCAAATTGCTGGTTTCTCATAATCGGTACGACAAGTTTTAATAAATGAAACACCGCTGTTAAATTACCCTGGATCATTTCATTCCATTCGTCTTCTTCGTAATCGACTAACTTTTTCCTTTCAAATACGTAAGGACCAGCATTATTAATTAAAAAGTCAATTTTGCCAAAACGGCTCATCGCTTCTTCTACTATTTTATGTAAATCTTCCTTTTTCGTGACATCAGCTTGCACGAACTGTAGACGTTCTTCCATATTTTTATATGTTTCTTTCATTGTTTCCATAGCAGTTATATCGCTATGATACGTTACTGTTACTGAATACCCTTTAGCCAATAACTTTTCTGTTACTTTCTTTCCTAAACCTTTCGTACCGGCTGTAATGAGCGCATGTCTCACAAAACTGCCTCCTTTTAAATTGCCATACTTCATATGTAACAAGTTCTCGCTCCAATTACAACTAAAATGAATTGAAACAAAGTTTTCAAAATTCTGTAACGTTTTAACAGGCACATTACCATAATTTGTTTTATAATTAAGTTGTAAACAGTTATAAAAATGATTGGGAGGAATTTACTATGAATAATACATATACAAATATTTTAATCGCGGTGGACGGTTCTAAAGAAGCAGAAAAAGCCTTTAAAAAGGCAATTCAAGTCGCAAAACGAAACAATGCAACATTAACAATTGCTCATATCGTTGATGTAAAAGCATACTCAGCAGTAGAGGCGTATAGCCGAGCAATTGCTGAACGTGCAAATCTATTTGCAGAAGACTTATTAGAAGACTACAAAAAAACTGCGCTTGAAGCTGGCCTTGAAAACATTGAAACTGTATTAGAATTCGGTAATCCTAAATCTAAAATTTCAAAAGAAATTGCTCCAAACAATAAAGTAGACTTAATTATGTGTGGTGCAACTGGTTTAAATGCTGTTGAGCGTTTCCTAATTGGTAGCGTCTCTGAACATATTATTCGCTATGCGAAATGCGATGTCCTTGTTGTTCGTGGTGATGAGGAGCAAGGTGATCTTTAATTTATAATAAAAAAACACCAAGTCCACATGGGCTTGGTGTTTTTCATTTCACATATTTCACTACAAATACGAAACAAGCTACAACAACAATGACAACTGCAAACACATAAGGCGGAAGGAACTTCAAAGACCATAGCGCCATCATTAACGTCGCAACCGTTAAGTACGTTTGCTTTGCATCTTCTGTCATTTTTTTACGGAGTAAGAAAACATACACATAACCGATTGGCGGCGTAATGAAGCAAAGAACATATATAATTTTTGATTTTAAATACCACTTGTGTTCTCCAAGTTTCTTTATGTCTTCTTCTATTCTCTTACTCTCTTGTTCTCTCGCTTCTTCTTCAATAGGATCTTCCTCTTCTCCTCGCTTTTCTTTCATATAAGGAAGAAAGTGCATGAAAAAATAACATGCAAATACAATTGCCCAAAATTCAATATCCAATCTTTCTAGTGGAATATGCTCACTAAAAAATGCAGCAGCAATCACTAAAGAAAAACAATACGTTGTCATCCAAAATGAACGTTTTCTCTTTTTCCGTTCTATTTCTTTTTTATCTTTTACTTCTTGTACTTTCTTTTTTTTAGAAAGCCATACAGAAATACAGCAATCTACTACAAATAAAGTAAAGATAAATATTGCTATATGTATTGTTTTTACATTCTCAAATGTAAATATTTTTGGGAATGCAACGTGTAATACAATTAGCGTATACAAAATTAACCCTACAAAATAAATACGTCTCATTTTCCATTCCTTTCTTATTTTCTAACATTACACTAACATACATTTTTTAGTAATAGACGGACAAAATATATGTGTTTAGAAAAGGAGGGTGCTACATGGATGATTATGAACGTATTATTTTAGATGTGAATGGGAAAGAAATCGAAATGTTAGATACGATCCGCACACATTTTAAAGAGAAGCATGGTGTGGAAGTAAGTAATGGTGCATTACTTAGAGATTTGATGGATATTGAGTATATTCGAATTACGGAAGGTCGACATAAGTATGATTAATCGATGAAGCTTTAAGCCTAGAACATATTGTTCTAGGCTTAATTAAATCTATACGAAAAATGTTATAATTAGGAAAAAGAATGGAGGATACCAAAATATGCAATCTGAAAATATCGCAAAACATTTTCATACATTACATGTGCAAAGAGACCAGTTCCTTCCTAAGCTTCATTCACTTTCACACGAACAACTATGGTACAGGAAAGAGGACGGAAAATGGTCTATTGGTGAACACTTTTATCACTTATATTTAATTGCAAGAATGCTAAAAGTAGCGATTAAATTCTCTTTCACTCTTATTCCTTATGCCAAACTAAGAAAAAACGCCCCATTTGCAACTGACATACATGATATTTATGCCGAATATAAAGAAAAACACGGCAAAGGAATGAAAGCTCCTTGGATTTTAATCCCTTCAAAAAAAGTCTATTACTCTATGAATGTAAACGAATTAGAAGAATTACTTTCAAGTGAAACAGATGAAATAAAAAAACTAGTTCAAAATATAGAAGAAAATATTGCAGGACATATCGTATTTTTAGATCCAATTGCTCACTACCCTAACCTTATTCAATCTATCGAGCTTTTAGCGATTCATGAGAAGCATCATTTTATGATTATGAAAAACAATTATGAAATGATAGATACATACCTAAAAATCTAAATACAAAAAGGTAAGGTGCTTTCTAAAAAAGCACCTTACCTTCTATATCATACATCATTTAACTTCCAACAAACTCTATGGCTAACCCCTTCGCCTTCTCCAAAGCGTTTTTGATTTGTTCAAACCCTGTTCCGCCAGCACTATTACGGCGCTTTACAGCAGCATAAGGTGACAGAACCTCATACAAATCTTCTTCAAATAACGGACTCATTTCTTTATACGTTTCAAGTGGTACATCTAATAAATAAATTCCTTTTTGTGTGCAATGTAGAACTAACTTCCCAACAATTTCATGAGCTTGACGGAACGGTAGTCCCTTGCTTGCTAAATAGTCAGCAATTTCTGTTGCGTTAGAGAAGTCTTGCGTCACAGCTTGCCCCATTTTTTCTTTGTTTACAGTCATCGTTTCAATCATGCCTGCCATAATATGAAGGCATCCTTCTACTGTTTTCACTGTATCAAACATGCCTTCTTTATCTTCTTGTAAGTCTTTATTGTAAGCGAGCGGCAATCCTTTCATTACTGTAAGTAAGCTAAATAAATTGCCATATACTCTGCCTGTTTTTCCGCGAATAAGTTCCGCCATATCCGGATTTTTCTTTTGCGGCATAATACTGCTTCCAGTTGCGTATTGATCGCTCATTTCAATAAATTGAAACTCTTGACTACTCCATAAAATAAGTTCTTCGCAAAAGCGTGATAAGTGCATCATAAGCATAGATGAGTTACTTAAAAACTCCAGTATGAAATCACGATCGCTTACCGCATCTAAACTATTTTCATAGATTCCATTAAATCCAAGAAGCTCCGCACTATATTCTCGGTCAATCGGGAATGTTGTACCAGCTAGCGCTCCTGCTCCTAATGGTGAAATGTTAATACGCTTTAACGAATCTTCATAACGATTCACATCACGCTCTAACATCCAAAAGTAGGCCAGGATATGATGAGCAAACGATATAGGCTGTGCGCGCTGCAAGTGCGTATAACCAGGCATAATGGTTTCAATGTTATTTTCCGCTTGATGAACAAGAACAGTTTGCAATTGTTTTGTAGCTTTTATAATATCTTCTACTTTTTCTTTTAAATACAAATGCATATCTGTCGCTACTTGATCGTTACGGCTTCGGCCTGTATGAAGTTTCCCTCCTACTTCACCGATTCTTTCAATTAACATTTTTTCAATGTTTAAGTGAATATCCTCAGCTTCTACCGAGAAATGAAGTTTATTCTTTTTCGCTTCCTCTAATAAATACTGAAGCCCTATCTTGATTTTCTCTGCTTCCTCTTTCGTAACGATGCCTTGCTTTGCTAACATCGTTACGTGTGCAATACTCCCTTTTATATCTTGGCTAACCAATTGCTTATCAAAGGAAATAGAAGCTCCGAATTCTTCTACCCATGCTTCCGCTTCTTCTGTAAAACGTCCGCCCCAAAGTTTGCTCACGCTTCCACCTTCTTCTGATTCACTTGGCTGTATACTTTTGTAGGTAAACCGAATAATGAAATGAAACCAACTGCTGCATCATGATTAAATTCATCCTGAGCAGTATACGTTGCAAGTTTTTCATCATATAAAGAGTACTCAGATTTACGTCCTTCTACAATCGCATGACCTTTAAATAATTTCACACGTACTGTACCTGTTACATTTTTTTGCGTTTCTTGTAAGAAAGCATTGAGTGCTTGTTTTAAAGGTGAGAACCATAAACCGTTATAAATTAATTCTGTTAGTTTTTGCTCAATCATCGGTTTGAAATGAGCGACCTCTTTCACAAGTGTTAAATCTTCAAGTTCTTTATGCGCTGTTATTAATGTCATTGCCGCTGGGCATTCGTACACTTCACGAGATTTAATACCTATAAGGCGATTTTCTACATGATCGATACGTCCAACGCCGTGTTTTCCAGCAAGTGCATTTAACGTTTTAATTAGTTCTGAAAGTGAATATGCAGTGCCGTTTAAAGTCGTCGGTACCCCTGCTTCAAATCCGATTTCTACAAACTCTGGTTTATTCGGTGTATCTTCTAATGCTAATGTCATCTCGTATGCTTCTTCTGGCGGTGCTGCCCATGGATCTTCTAAAATTCCACATTCGTTGCTGCGTCCCCATAAGTTTTGATCGATTGAAAACGGGCTATCTAAATTAATTGGAATCGGTATATCATTTTCTTTTGCATACGCAATTTCTTCTTCACGTGACCATTTCCATTCACGTACAGGCGCAATAACTTCTAAATATGGATTCAACGCTTGAATAGAAACTTCAAAACGAACTTGATCATTCCCTTTCCCTGTACATCCATGTGCAACTGCCGTTGCGCCTTCTTGTTCTGCAATTTCCACTAATTTTTTCGCAATAAGCGGACGAGATAATGCAGAGACAAGAGGATATTTCCCTTCGTATAACGTGTGAGCTTGCATCGCTATCAATGCATATTCATTCGCATATTCTTCTTGAACATCAATCATATATGATTTAATTGCTCCTACTGAAAGTGCTTTTTCTTTTACAAACGCTAAGTCTTTACCTTCCCCTAAATCTAAGCAAAGCGCGATAATATCATAATTTTTCTCTTGTAACCATTTAATTGCAACGGAAGTATCAAGACCTCCGGAATATGCTAATACAACTTTTTTCTTCTCCATTTTGCATCCCCCTAAAGAATAAATATTCATCTTTTCTTATAATAATCCAAACTTTATCACCTTTCATAAAATGAATCAAGGGGAATTTATAATTTTTTTCAAACAATTCCGTCGAACTTCTTTCTTTTTTTATGTAAAATAGAGGCAGGAAACTGGAGGGGTGTCTATGAAAAAGTATTTTATATACAATAAACATCTAGGAATTGAAGTGCCGAACATACAAGAAAAATGGGAAGACATCTCTGAACAAGCGCAGCATTCTATTTTATTAAAATGGGAGCAAATTCGCGGAAAAATACCTGATCGTATACAAGAGCTTGAACATCATATTAATCAAAAACAACATTGTTTAAATAACGAAGATAATTTCGAAATTTCCTGTAGGCTTAATTCAGAAATTGCCGATCTCGCTTCAATTATTAACGATCTTTGGCTTTGGTATCGTCTAACGCAAAACGTATCTGAGGGAAAAGCACACCAATGAAAAAAGCATGCCCCTCATTTACTTTGGGTCATGCTTTTTTATCGTAACAAGCTTTGCAATATATTTCTTGCGCCGTTTTTGCTAAACATACATCAAACGGGCCTACTAATATACTTCTTTCTTTCGGCAACTTCACAAAAGCAACAAGTTCTTCTTCATATTGAATCTTTTTCTCGCAAATTGCACATACTAATTCCTTTCTCTTGAACATATCTTTGAACATGATTCATCATCCCCTTTTATCTACTTATATTAATATGATCTCACAACAAGTAATCCTTGTAAAAAATGACACATCACAAATCATCTCGTTCATATACTAATGAAACGTATTTATGAATGAAAGGAGGCCTTTAATGTATGCGAGCTTTCATTATTATCGCTTTAACTTTTTTAAGTGTTATTAGTTGGGATGCATTTTTTAAAGATAAAAGTGACGAAAAAAATACAACTGAATAAACAGCTATCTTTTCTTACTTATTGGACAAACTTCTAAAAACTGTCCATTCCTGCAAAATAACTTAGGCTTTTCTACAAAAATATTTAAAGATAACAATTTTTGTAGATTCCCTCCGGTTATTGTCGGTTTCCATCCGCATGCATTTTTTGAAAGTATGATATAATAATATAAATCTTGAAGGAAGGGATTTTGATATCATGATCGCTCGAAGGAGCATGTGGCATCGTATTGACGAATCATACACGTAGCGTATTTTTCAGCTCAGATACTTTAGTCTAGCGAAAAAAATACGAGAGTGGGGAAATTATGATTGCCCGAAGGATAATTTGGCAAAAAAAAGACTCTTCTTACACATAGCGTTTTGTTTAGGACTTAATTGTTACTAGCTAAACAAAACAAAGAAGAGCAGGATTGCTAAATGAAGAATTCTACTCCACGTTTTGTTTAGTCGCTTTAAGACTTAAACTAAAACGAAGGTAGGGAGAATTGATGGACGAGAGGATTATTCGTTATTTCTTCAGCGACATATAGCGTAGTTAGTTTTACGTAAACTAACTGAAAGCTACATGTGAGCTCGTAGTTAGTTTACAACACCAAAAGGACTACTAACTACGGAAAGAAGGAATAACGATGAGGAACATCCAAAGTCGACAAATTATTAAAGAAGTTTTTATGGTTTTAATCGGTTCATTTATTTTAGCAGCAGCGCTATATCACATTCACTTCCAAAACCACTTAACAGAAGGTGGCTTTGTAGGTATTGCACTATTTATCCAAAATTTTTATGATATTTCACCATCTATTTCAACTGTAGTAATGGATATCCCTATTATTTTACTATGTGCTTCATTTTTAGGTAGAAAAATGGTTGGCTATTCATTCTTAGGTTCACTTTCATTCGGAGTATTTTATTCCCTTATGGAAAATTATTCTCCTTTTACGGTAGATTTATCAAATAATTTATTTGTAGCTGCAGTAGTTGGCGGTGCGTTAGCTGGTATTGGACTCGGTTTTATATTGCGATTTGGCGGTGCAACCGGTGGAGACGATATTTTAACAATTATATTAAGTAAACGAACTCGGTTTACAATTGGGCAAATTTTCTTCGTCTTTGACGCGATTGTTCTTGCGCTTTCATTATATTATTTAAATTGGACAGAAATTGCTTTTACTATTCTTTCGATTGCCGTACAGGCAAAAACATTGGATTTAATTTACTATCCAAAAACAGAAAAGAAAGCAGCAAAGCAACCCGTTTCTATTCCAATGTCCAAAAAACATGCGACAAACTAAAAAGCGAAAGGCTTCGGCCTCTCGCTTTTTTTCATGCTCTCTTTTCTTTTTCTAATATGTAGCGTACTTGATAAAACTTATTTGCAAATTCAGTAACATTCCTCGTTAAGCGATAGTTCACTGTAGATCCAATTGCCATTCCAAGTACAGGAATGCCTTGGAATAATTTGCGACGAAGAGCATAAATCGAAAATGTCTTCAAAATTTGTTTTAACACAACCTCAGTAGAAGCTGGCTTTAACACCTCTTCGTCTCCTTCATAAAAGAATGAATCTTCTTGCTCAAGTTCTCTCAGTAAATTGTACCATGCATATTGCTGAAGTCTCGCCGGCAATAATGCTGCATGGAATACCTTTAACGCAAGCATCATTTCATACGGCTTGTTCACATCATGCCCAAATGATGTCGCAATAAGTTGTACAGCCTTCACATTTAATGCAATCATAACCGGAAAATCAGCCGTTAATAATAATAGACCGCCAGCACCTGTTGCTCCGCCTTGTACGAATGAATATAGACGATGACGTGCTGTTTGCTGCTCTGCTATGTATGTTAATTGATCAATAGATAACGCCTTCAAATCTTCAAGTTGCTCAATGGATTCATCAAATAATCTCGACGTTCCTAAAATACGATTACGTGCATCTAACTGTGATTGTGAACTTTGAATAAGTGCATGCAAATGAAAGAGCCATCCATCTGCTTTCGTAAAAAAGTCTTTTCGTTTTTTCTCAGGTAATTTTGCAACTGTAGTATGCAACCACTTATCAAACATCTTTTGAAAATCGGTCGCTTCTTGCTCTACTAATTGCCCTTCCCACTCTTTTATATTTTCTAAAATGGCTTGTTCTCGCTTCGATCGCATCGCAACAACCACCTCGTTCGATTTTTTTCTATTGTATCATATTTGCAAATATGCTTGTACATCGCGTGTTTTTTATTTACAGCCTAAGTCCAAACATCTATCCGAATACATGTTATCAATTTCTACTTAGCTACATTATAATCATCCTTATACAAAACAAATAAGGAGCGATTATACATATGTATCCACGTGCAAAAGCTTTTGGCATTGCTATACATCAAGAGCGACTTCTCGTACAAGAATATCGTACAGGCGACGAAACATATTATCGTCCTCTTGGCGGTTCAATTGAACTTGGTGAGAAATCAGCAGATACCATTATTCGAGAATTTAAAGAAGAGCTTCATGCAGAAATAGAAGTTACCGATTATTTAGGATGCTTAGAAAACATCTTTCATCTAGATGGGGAAATTGGTCATGAGATTATTCAACTATATTCTTTGCGTTTATTAGACACATCACTATATGAAATGGAATTACTGAATATAAAGGATGAACAAACAGCGTCTTATGCAAAATGGGTTCCCATTACTGCATTCATTCAGAAGGAAAAATTATTATATCCAGGTGGAATTTTAAAATATATCAAAAAGAAAAAAGACGAAATCCTTTAGGATCTCGTCTTTTTCATGCATATATTAACCAATATCTCCAAGACGTAATACGTCACGAGCAATCATAACTTCTTCGTCAGTTGGAATTACGATAATTTTTACTGGAGAGTGTGGGAAGCTGATGAATGCTTCTTCACCAAAGATGTTATTGCGTTTCACGTCGAAGTATACGCCCATGTACTCAAGGCCTTCTAATACGCGCTCACGAATAACTGCACTGTTTTCACCGATACCAGCTGTGAAGATGATTGCGTCTACACCTTTCATACGAGCTGTGTAAGAACCGATGTATTTGTGGATACGGCTTACGAATACATCAAGTGCTACTTTCGCACGGTGGTCGCCTTCTTCTTCTTTAGAAATGATGTCACGTAGGTCACTAGAGTAACCAGTAAGACCTAACATACCACTCTTCTTGTTTAATACGTTAACTACTTCTTCTACTGTTTGGCCTGTTTTTTCCATGATATATGGAATTAACGCAGGGTCAATGTTACCAGAACGTGTACCCATTGTTACACCAGCAAGTGGAGTGAAGCCCATAGAAGTATCGATAGATTTTCCGCCTTCTACTGCTGCGATACTTGCACCGTTACCTAAGTGACAAGAAAGTAGGCTTAAGCTTTCAAGTGGACGACCTAATAATTCAGCCGCACGCTCAGTTACGTATTTATGAGAAGTTCCGTGGAAACCGTATTTACGGATGCCAAATTTCTCATAGTACTCATATGGTAAGCTGTATAGGAATGCAGATTCCGGCATTGTTTGGTGGAATGCTGTATCGAATACTGCTACTGCTGGTACGTTTGGTAGTACTTCTTGGAATGATTTAATACCAACAAGGTTTGCTGGGTTGTGAAGTGGTGCTAAATCGCTTAAGTCTTCGATATCAGCTAATACTTCATCATTAATTAAAACAGAATCAGCAAATTTTTCGCCGCCGTGTACAACACGGTGACCGATACCGCCAATCTCATCAAGAGATTTTACGATTCCGTTTTCAGTTAATTTCTTAAGAAGCATGTTAACTGCTACTGCATGATCTGGGATGTTTGTAATTTCTTTTTGTTTTTCGCCATTTACAGTAATTGTGAAGACACTATCTTCTAAACCGATACGTTCTACTAAACCTTTTGTTAATACTGTTTCACTTGGCATTTCAAATAATTGGAACTTTAAGGAAGAGCTTCCTGCGTTAATCGCGATGATTTTTGACATCTAGTCTTTCGCCCCTTTTTCTCTTGGTAGTTGTGTGGATCATTCCACAAACCGCTCGATTTTATCTAATTAAATTCACTCATTATGAAAACGTTTCATCATTAGTAAATTTTATACTCACGATTTTAATTTAAACATCGTCCGACATATATTTCAAGTGAAAAAATTGTAACACCAAGAAAAAAAATATATTACAGATTTCAAAAAAATTCAGTTAAATCTTGTATATATTAAAAAATATTCCATATTATATACAACTGTACTACATTAATTACTAACCCTGTTACATATATCTGGCATTACTTATGTGTTGCAAACCACGTATTTAGTTGCTCCATCATGTTCTCCATAGCCTTCATGTTGGAGAATTTAGGTAATTCCACTAATAGTGCCTGTTTCGGCATTATTACATCCTGGCCTTTCTTTTGGAGAACAAATATACTTTTTGCATTTTTCTCGTTTTTAAACATGGAAACAGGTAGCTGTAACAATCCTTGAATAAAGCATGTTTCTTTAATGAATGCATGTAGCTTTGGCGCTTGATCACTTTCAAAAATGAAGTTTGGTACTAAGAAGAATAAATACCCGCCTTCTTTCGTATGTTTCACACTTTGTTCAATAAATAAGTGATGCGCATATGACATTCCTTCATCTGCTTTTAATGTATATTCACTTGCACCGATTTCATTTGGATAGTAACCAATTGGCAAATCTGAAACAACTGCATCAACTGGATCAATATAAAGTGGTGCTAGTCCATCTTGATGGAAGAATTCGATTGCATGCTTTTGTAAATTCGCATTTACTAAAGCAAGTTTAATTAGCACTTCATCCACTTCTACACCAAATCCACTCATTGCTAGTTCTTCTTTGGCGCTATTAAACACTGTAGTCATTAAGTTACCCGTTCCAATTGCAGGGTCTAAAACTGTAATTTCTTTTTGACCTTGCATAAATTTATGGAATAAGTAGCTCACGAACATTCCAACTGCATCTGGCGTCATTTCATGATTCGCTTGCACGCCTTCTTTCATTCCTTTTAAAATGGCTAGCTGAAATGCTTTACGAATTTCTTCCCCTTTATATGTTTCTTCATTAAACGTACTATATTCACGATTCAACCTTTCAATTGTTGATTCGGATAATTCCTCTTGTAAAATCGCTCCCTCAAACAAGTTATCACCTGTTTCTACAAGCGCCTCTAAATATGTTACATCTAATTCTTTACGTAAAACTACCGTAGAAGAATCAAAAATAGAAAATAATGTTTCTACTGCCTGACTCACGTTCATTCCTCCTTCTCTCTTTTACACATAACTTATATCATACCACAAAGTGATTTTTTCCAAAAAGAAAAAGCGACCTCTTTTTAAGAGCTCCCCTTCAAGTTGTTTATGATGTAACGTCTTTTCTCATATATTGGTTCAGTTAACAATACATGAGAAAAAACGACCTCTTCTAAAGTGAAACTTTAATGAGAGGTCGTCTTCTTTTACATTACTTCGCAGATTTTGCTGCTTCTAATGCTGCTTCATAGTTTGGATGGCTTGTACCTTCGCTTACGTATTCTACGTAAACTACTTTGTCATTGCTATCTACTACGAATACTGCACGAGCAAGTAAACGAAGTTCTTTCATTACTAAGCCATAAGCTTCGCCGAATGAAAGGTCACGGTGATCAGAAAGTGTCGCAACGTTTTCTAAACCGTTAGCTGCACACCAGCGTTTTTGAGCGAATGGTAAATCAGCGCTAATTGTTAATACTTTCGTATTTTCAATACCTGCTGCATCTTCGTTAAAACGACGAGTTTGTGCATCACATACACCTGTGTCGATTGAAGGTACAACACTAATTAATTTCACTTCACCTTTGTATGTTTCTAAACTTACTGGAGATAAGTCATTTGCTAATACTTGGAAGTTAGGCGCTTGATCGCCAACTTTAACTTCTGTTCCAACTAAAGTCATTGGGTTACCTTTAAAAGTTACATTTGCCACTTAAAAATCCTCCCTTATTTAAACAAAATATGTACAATGTAAATGATAGTTTGTCCCTATCGATAATGCAAATAAAATCGCTTTATTTACAAAAAAATAAAAAAGCTAATCCATTGATTAGCTTCTTTACTCGTTAAATTTGAAATTCCGGATCATCTTCTTTTCGTTTATCCATCATTTCTTTCACTTTATCAACAGCTTGTGGCGCTAATTCAATTATTTTGTCAATGACATGTGTTTGTTTATCTAAATGTAAAACTTTCACACCATCTCCATTTATAACGAGAAAGGCAACAGGATTAATGGAAACCCCACCACCGCTACCTCCTCCAAATGGATGACGGCCTGAATGCTCTACTTTGCCAAATTCACTTCCACCAGCAGCAAAGCCAAAACTTACTTTCGAAACGGTAAGAATTACACTTCCATCTGCCGCTTTAATTGGATCACCAACAATTGTATTTACATCAGTCATTTGTTTTAAATGCTGCATTGCGGTTGTCATTAAACCTTGAATTGGATGGTCCATTCTATATCCCCCCTATGCTTGAACAGATTTATCTGTCATACCAGACTTTTGTTTTCTCATAAACATGAGTAGTTTTACCGCTGTTTTCACAGTACGAAATATGCGAAAGGAAGCTGTTAATTCACATCTTGATGCAAATCCCTTTCCTTGAAAAACAGGTGTAATTTCAAATTCTGGTACGTCGACAATATGCATATATTGTCCTACAACTCCAGCAGCCATTCCTTTTGTCCCCCATGCATATCCAGTGACAATTCCAGTACTAGCCGCGTCGCCTGCTCCAATTTGTGAATGCCATTTCCAACTATTGATTTTCACTCGTTTGAGAAAATCTTTAATAATAGTATGAACTTCTTGAAGCTTTTTTATCAGTTCTCCGACGCTATCAAGTTGTGCCATAATTTTATTATCTATTCCGCCATCTTTCTCAGCTTTTTCGATTTTCTGCCCCGTCTTTTTCTGCTGTTTTTCAATTCTTTCCAATACATCAAACGTATATCGAATCATCCATATTTTCACTTGAAATAAACATTGCTTTTCCATTTCTGAATATAAAAACGTCACCTTAAGCGATATTTTCGATAATAGTATTAGCAAAATAAAAAGTAGAAGAATTATCATTCCAATTACGAGCCATTTCATTCGTACCATCCTTTCACTCCATACCCATTATCGACAAGTTTATTCATCATTAAACAACCTTTGATAAAATTGAATATAAAAATTTTTCTAAAAATAAAAAGGGATTTTGACATTTCATATCGAAATATACTATTTGAGCATATTATTCAGAATGAAATCTGATGATATGCAGCACTAAAACTAGAAAATTTAACTGCAGTGGAGGGATACATAATGGCAAATCGTCGCAATTTATTTTTCTTTTATGGTGATGACAAAGTAACACTCGTTGAAAAAATGAAACCAGTATATCGTATTTTAGAGGAGAATGGATTTACCATATTAGATCATCCAAAAAATGCAAACGCTATCGTCAGCGTTGGAGATGATGGAACTTTCTTACAAGCCGTTCGTAAAACTGGCTTTAGAGAAGATTGCTTATACGCAGGTATTTCTACGAAAGATGAAATTTCTTTCTACTGCGATTTCCACATCGATCACGTTGATACAGCCCTTCAAGAAATTACAAAAAACGAAATTGAAGTGCGAAAATATCCAACAATTAAAGTAGATGTAGATCATGGTACATCTTTCCATTGTTTAAATGAATTTTCATTACGCTCTAGCATCATTAAAACATTTGTCGTAGATGTACACGTCGACAATTTACATTTTGAAACATTTAGAGGTGATGGATTAGTTATCTCCACACCAACAGGAAGTACCGCTTACAATAAATCATTACATGGTGCCGTTGTCGATCCACTTATCCCATGTTTCCAAGTAAGCGAACTAGCTTCTTTAAATAACAACACATACCGTACACTCGGATCACCGTTTCTTTTAAATCACGAGCGTACGTTAACTTTAACACTTAGACCAGATGGCAATGATTACCCTGTTATCGGAATGGATAACGAAGCACTTAGCATTAAACAAGTGGAGAAAGCCGTTGTTCGTTTAAGCGATAAACAAATTAAAACTGTTAAATTAAAAAACAATTCCTTCTGGGAAAAAGTACAGAGAACGTTTTTATAGTAATAAAATAACCGTCGAATTATGGGATTTCCATAATTCGACGGTTATTTATTTCCCCCGATTGGTGTGGGCAGCCATCTCTTACTATGCAGTCGCCATTATTGTCAGCTTTTGTCGGTAAATCGATATATTTTAAAAATCGCTGATATATTTTGAATTGCGGTCGATATATTTCAATAATCGCTGATATATTTCGAGTTGCGGTCGATATATTCCGAAAATCGCTGATATATTTTCACACGTCTTTTCTATAAACAATCTCCCCATCAATGACGGTCATTTCTGCCTGTACTTCTTTTATTTCTTCCGCCTCAATTTCAAAAACATTACGGTCTAATATCGTAAAGTCTGCTTCATATCCTTTTGTAATTTGCCCTCGATTTGCCTCTTTTCCAATTGCATACGCACTTCCTGTTGTAAATAAAGAAACAGCCTCATATACCGTTAATCTTTCTTCTGGCATATAGCATACGCCGTCAATAAAACTTCTACGTGTAACAGCACTATATATACCTAAAAACGGATTCACTTGTTCAATTGGAGCATCAGATCCACCGTTGCAGTGTAATCCTGCGCCAAGTAATGTCTTCCAAGCGTACGCGTAACGAAGACGATGCTTTCCTAGTTTTTCAATCACTGACGGAAAATCCGATGAAACAAAGACGGGCTGAATATCAATAATTGCTTGCAAACTCTTCATTCTTTCAATTAATTCTTCACGGGCAAGCTGGCAATGAATAATGCGGTCACGTAATCCTTCTGCTGGTGGATATAATTCAAATGCATCAATGACATATTCTAGTGATAAATCACCGATTGTATGAATCGCAACTGGCATATGTAAATCACGTGCTTTCTTCACTAACCCTGCAAGCTCTTCACGTGAGAAAATCGCAACTCCATTCGTTTCCTGCGCATCTTCATATGGCTCACTTAATAAAGCTGTTCTTCCGCCAAAAGAACCGTCAGAAAAAATCTTCATCGCCCCAAATTCAATATAGTGCTCATTTTCATATTCTTTTCGCTCATTCGCTACTTCATGATGAACGAGCAAATGTGCTTTAAATGGCATTTTTTTTATAACGTGTGAAAACGCATTGTGCGTTTTTTCAAAGCCGCCATAATAATTTAAGTCTTCCGTGTGCCCGCCAACTAATCCGTATTGCCAGCAGTCTGAAATCGCTGTTTGTAGAGCCCTTTGCAAATACACTCCATCTATTTCAGGCTGAACATGTTTAATTAACTCTTGTCCTTGCTCATATAAAAGTCCTGTTAATTTATTTAATGAGTCACGACCAATTTTTCCGCCCTTTGGATCTTGCGTCGCTTCTGTTATGTTCGCTTCTTGCAATATGTATGAATTCACCCATGTCACGTGACGACAAACGCGCTTTAATAAAATCGGATGTTCTTTAGAAATCTCATCTAAATCACGTATATGAACATGTTTTGTATCTGTAAAATTATTTTCATTCCATCCTTCTCCGATAATCCAAGAGCCTTTTGGTGCTTCTTCTACTCGATTCTGAACAAGGGTAAGCACTTCGCTATAAGATTTGCAATTTGATAGATCTAGACGAAGTAACCTCTCCCCATGCCCAATAAGGTGCATATGGCTATCAACAAGCCCTGGAATCATCGTTTTCCCTTGTAAGTCACACGACTTCACTTCCGAATATCGATTTTCTAATTCATCTTTATTCCCCACATCAACAATGATGCCATTTTCAACGTAAACGGCGTCCACTTTTTCATTCTCTTCTCGCATCGTATAAATGCTTCCGCCATGCCAAATTTCTCCCATATACTCATCCCCTTTTTACTTTAGTCTACGAGATTAAAGTGTATAAAAAAAGCACCATTTCGATTAAAAATGGTGCTTTTCTAAAAATTATTTTTGTTCAGTAGTAGACGTTGTAACTTGCCATTCAATATTAAATTTATCTTTCAATTGTCCGTATGCTGGGCTCCAAAAAGTTTCTTGAAGTGGCATGATAACTTCTCCACCTTCTTGTAACTTATCAAATACTTCTTTCGCTTTTTCTGCGTTATTAATTCGAATTGCGATTGTTACTTGAGATCCGATCGCATGCCCTTGACCTGGGAATGTATCAGAAATCATAAGTTCCGTATTACCAACTTTTAAATGAGCATGTAAAATGCGCTCTTTTGCTTCAGCTGGAATCGGGTATTCTGGATTTTCAGGCATGTCACCAAAAGTTTGCATTACTTCTACTTTTGCGTCTAACGCCTCTTTATAAAATTGTACAGCTTCTTGCCCACTACCATCTAAAACTAAGTAAGGATTAATACCTAAAATCATACGGACACCTCTTTTTTAAATTTATAAAATCGAACTTGTGTTCGTTTTTTATAATATCATACGTTTTACATTTCATTCAACTATTTACTTCCTCATTTTCAAAATTATTTTGAAGGAAGCTCCATCTCTTGTTTTCTAAGTTCAATACGGCGAATTTTTCCGGAAATCGTTTTTGGTAGTTCATCTACAAATTCAATTTTGCGAGGGTATTTATATGGTGCAGTCAGTTCTTTGACGTGTTGTTGGAGCACTGGAATTAATGTTTCTTCGTTCTTTTCTATATTCTCTCTTAATACGATAAATGCCTTCACAACACTTCCGCGAATTTCATCTGGACTTGCGACAACCGCACATTCTCTTACGTATGGGTGTTTTACAAGTGCATCTTCTACTTCAAATGGCCCGATTGTATAACCAGAGCTAATAATGATATCATCTCCGCGTCCTTCAAACCAAAAATAGCCGTCTTCATCTTTTTTCGCTTTATCACCGGTAATATAATAATCACCGCGGAATTGCATCGCTGTACGCTCATCGTCTTTATAATATTGTTTAAAGAGTGCTGGTGTTTCAATGTGAACTGCGATATCACCAACTTCTCCTACCTGTACCGGAATACCTTCTTCATTTACGATATCAACATGGTTTCCTGGCGTTGGTTTTCCCATTGATCCTGGTCTAATATCCATCCCTTTCATTATCCCAACAAGTAATGTGTTTTCCGTTTGCCCATAACCGTCTCTTACCGTAATATCGAAATGCCTTTGGAACGTTTCAATCACTTCTCTGTTTAACGGCTCACCAGCTGATACAGCGCTATGTAACGCTTCTAAATTGTACTCATTTAAGTTTTCTACCTTTGCCATTAATCTATACTCAGTCGGTGTACAACAAAGCACATTCACCTTATTATCGCCTAATAAATTCAAATACGTTTTCGGTTCAAATTTACCGTGGTATACAAATCCTGTTGCACCTGAACCGAGAGTCGCTACAAACGGGCTCCAAATCCACTTTTGCCAACCTGGACTAGCCGTTGCCCATACAACATCATCTTCTTCGATTCCGAGCCAGTTCGGAGCGCTTGTACGTAAATGAGCGTATGCCCAAGCATGCGTATGAACAACTCCTTTTGGATTTCCTGTCGTCCCTGACGTATAAGATAAAAAGACCATATCTTCTTTATCTGTCTTCGCCATTTCTAACATGTCACTTTCTGTTTCTAATGCTGTTTTTAAATTCGTCCAACCATCTACTGAACGCTCGCTCAAGACGAATTTTTGAAGAGATTCCCCCGCTTCTACGCCGTCAAATTGTCCAATATACGGTTCGTAACTTACGATAGCCTTTACTTCTCCGTGCCCAATACGATACTCAATATCTTTTTTACGCAACATTTCTGAGCTTGGAATAACGACAAATCCTGCTTTAATCGCAGCAATATACGTCATGTAAGCTTCAATTAAGCGCGGCATCATAATAAGGAGCTTGTCCCCTTTTTGTAAGCCACTTTTTATAAAAGCGTTTCCAATTCTATTCGCACCTTGCATTAATTCAAAATATGTAATCTCTCGTCTATTCCCTTTATCATCTTGCCAAATTAAAGCAAGCTTCTCTTTATCACTCGTATATTTCTCTATTTCCGAAACTAAGTTATAAGATGGCGGCGCCAACAATTCCTCTCTCTTCATAAACATCCTCCTTTATTTCTATGCCTCTCTTATATAATAAAGAATTTTCTGTAAATTTTGAACCCTCTTCTTTTGACAAATTTTTTATATTTATGTCGAACCGTTGAATAAATTTATATCGATTTATCGATAAATAATGACAAAAAAAAGAAAGAGCGGGAGAACCCGCTCTTTCTAAGCCATCGTATATGGGATTATTTTTGGTAACCGCCTAATTGTTGCTCAGCTAGTGAAACTAGACGTTTAGTAATTTCGCCACCAACAGATCCGTTAGCGCGAGATGTTGCATCAGCTCCAAGTTGAACACCAAACTCTTGAGCGATTTCGTATTTCATTTGATCTAATGCTGCTTGAGCACCAGATACTGCTAATTTATTTGTGCTTGCCATGTTGTATCACCTCCTTGTGAGTATAGAGTGTGATAAACAACATGACTTCATGCACATTTGAATGTGGTAATTTATGGGTTTAGAAAAGTTCTTCGAATTTTTCTTCTTCGGCCACTACTTCTACTGTTTTTAATACCATTGTTTCTTTGTTCGCTACAGCCTCTTCAATTAACGGCGCGAAATCGTACTTCGCTTCAAAACGATTTGCTTTCTCACGCTTCGGTTTCGTCGATGGACTTGCTGGTGTGAATACTGTACAGCAGTCTTCATATGGACGAATTGAAATATCATACGTTCCAATTTCTTTTGCAATTTTAATAATTTCTAATTTATCCATCGTAATAAGCGGACGAATAACTGGATAGTTTGTTACTTCGTTAATCGTATGCATACTATCTAACGTTTGGCTTGCTACTTGTCCTAGACTTTCACCAGTCGTAATTGCAAGTGCATTACGCTCCTCTGCAATACGCTCTGTAATACGCATCATCATACGACGCATAACTGTCATAGAATAGCTAGATGGAATTTCTTTATTAATCGTTTTTTGCACTTCAGTAAATGGAACAAGGTGAAGTGTTACACGTTTACAGTATTTCGTTAACTCTTGTGCCAAATCGATTACTTTTTGTTTCGCGCGCTCGCTTGTGAAAGGTGGACTATGGAAATGAACTGCTTCCACAGATACGCCGCGTTTCATCGTTAAGTAAGTTGCTACCGGGCTATCGATACCACCAGAAAGAAGTACCATTACTTTTCCGCCAACGCCAACTGGTAAACCGCCAGCTCCCATGTGCTCACCACACATAATATAGCTGTAACCACTGCGAATTTCTATACGTACATTCACATCTGGATTATGAACATCTACTGTGATATCCTCTGTATTTTCTAAAATGTGCCCACCGATTTCTGGAAGTAACTCCATCGTCTTCATTGGGAAGCGCTTATCAGAACGGTGCACTGTAATTTTAAATGTTTTCACATCACCTTTTACTTGTAAGAAAGCTGCTAATGCACCTTTTTTAATATCTTCTAATTCTGATGGTACTTTCATCGCTAAGTTAAACTTATGAATACCAAATACATCTTTCAATCTTTCAGAAATTTCTTCATGGTCTTCGCCATTTAACTGAATGTACATACGATCATGTGTTGCATCAATTTTAATGTTTGGGAATTTTTTTAATTTGAATTTCACATTATCTTTTAACGTACTTACAAACTTAGAACGGTTCTTTCCTTTTGTCGTCATTTCTCCATAACGAACTAAAATATATTCATATGTCATCATATTTCTTTACCTCATCACTTCATATAATTTTGGCATTGTCTCTTTAACAATACCTTCAAATTGTTTTACTTCTTCCATCGTGTTGTCCGGTGCTAGACTAATGCGAATCGCACTCGTAGCTGCGGCGTGCGGTACTCCCATTGACACTAGTACTCGGCTCACTTCATTTGCTTTTGAAGAACAAGCAGACTTCGTCGATACATATACACCATGCTCTTCTAAAGCATGAACGACTACTTCTGGTTTTAAACCGACAAATGATACATTTAAAATGTGCGGTGCCGCATACTCAAGTGACGTATTAATTGTTACAGCTTCCATCTCTTTTAAAAAACGGACCAGCTCTGTTTGTAAATTTTGCAAATGAACTATCTTTTCTTTCACTTGTTCCATCGTCATACGAAGTGCTTTCACCATCGCTACAATACCAGGTAAATTTTCTGTACCTGAACGATACTTGAGCTCTTGTTGACCACCTGATAAGATTGGATCTAATCTTACACCATCACGTACGTAAAGAAGACCTGTCCCCTTTACGCTATGAAATTTATGTCCAGATATTGAACAAAGGTCAATATGAGAAGCGTATAAATCAAGTGGTACTTTTCCTATCCCTTGTACATGGTCCACGTGGAATCTTATTTTCGGATAGTTCGATAATAATGTTCCAATTTCAGCAACGGGCTGAATCGCTCCAGTCTCGTTGTTCACGTGAATAATTGACACAAGAATCGTATCTTCACGAAGCGCTCGTTTTACATCTTCTACCGATACAACACCGTGCTCGTTAACCGGTAAATATGTTACATCAAAACCGAGATCTTCTAATTGTTTATATGCCTCAAATACAGACGCGTGTTCAATATTTGTTGTAATGATATGTTTGCCGCGCGAACGATTCCTCATCGCTATCCCTTTAATCGCAAGGTTATTCCCTTCCGTTCCACCTGATGTGAAAATAATTTCAGAAGGTTTAACGTGAAGGAGCTGTGCCGCAATCGTTCTCGATTGTGTTAATAGACGCTCTGCCTCTCCTCCAAGCGAGTGAATAGAAGAAGGATTACCAAAATATTTTCCTGCAACCGTTACGTACGATTGAAGAGCTTCTGGATATGGCTTCGTCGTCGCACTATTATCAAAATAGATCATCGTTCTTCCCCTTTCAGCGCTATCACATCATATAATCATATCACAAATACGTGTAATTACGCTAAGACTACTCAAAGGTTCCGTTTTTATATAAAAGTGTACATTTTCCCCCGCCATTCGCAGGCATACTGAGTGGTGAAGATTACTAATCAATGGTGGATGAAACCCCATCACTTATGGTTTCACTTTATTTTGAAACGAACAACCTTACTGTATTCCGCTATTCATTATAGCAACATCGACTTCAAAATTACACAAAAAAACAAACCCTTTATTAAAGGGTTTGCTCATTGTCTACATATTCAGCTATTTTTTGAACAACGCCAGGTTCAAGTTGCTCTAATACAGAAGCCGCTTGTTCTAAAGCTGCATCGTATTGATATTCACGGAATAATTTCTCCGCATAATTTAAGCTTTCTGCAAGATTCTCATCATGACTGCGGTATCGGTTACCATATTGAATTAGTTTTTCAACTAAATACGCTTGTCCAATTAATTCTTCCGTCATTTCAGATACACTATTCACAACTGTGTATGCTTCTTCTAAACTGCTATTTACAGTATTCATATTTAACGGCTTTACTTCTAATTGCTCATATACAGCTTGCATCGCCATTTGCCCTTTTTGTAAATCTTCCATAATACTCTCTGGAAGACCTGGTAAGTTCGACTTTTGCATAAAACGTTTCGTCTCAAAAATTGTATTTCGCATTTCTTGTAACTTCTCGCGTGCTTCAAATTCTTCTTTGCGCATCGTTTGCAGCATTTCTTTATATTCTGCATGAAGTACTTTTAAAGTTTCACATTGCTCATAAACCTCTTCTAGTTCCTCACGAATAATAGAGAATGCAATATCTTGTTCAGCAACGCGTATTTGCAACACTTCAAAACGTTTCATTAAAATATGCATTTGCTTTTCAATTACTTTTTGTGACTCAATGTCTTTGTCTTGTAATTGATAACTTTGTTTCACAAGTTGTGTTTCTATTTTCGTTTCAATTGTTTCTGTACGAATTTCTTCTAAATCTTCATAAACAGACAGTGTTTTTTGCTCCACATAATGTTTCGCATGCACTTCTTGTTCAAGTTGATCATAAAAACTGTCTAAACGAGTTTTTAAGTTCTCTACTTTTTCTGCTGCTTCCGTTATATGAAGTTCCTGTATATCCATTAAACATGTGTGTAGTTGTGTCGTCATATCGCGGACTTCTTTAGGAATTTCCAAATACTCTAGTACATAGCCTTGTCTTATCATATCATCATGGCCTTGTAATAAATCTTCCAGCTGAACTGGTAATGTCGCTTGACACTCTACCAATAAATCTGGAATTTGATGAATAACGATTTCTAAACTTGCTAAACCTTCTTCTAAACTAATAACAATTTCTCTCGCTTTTAAATAATCACCATTATCAGTTGCCTCTTCAAAAATTTTGAACTTCTCGGATTCAACATCTAACATCTCTTCAATTTTTTGCTCAGCTGCTCCATACATGTGTCGATGAGCAAGAACGCTCTTTTTCATACTACGATATGTATCACGTAACCCTTCAATTTCCGAGCTGTTTTTCTCATGGCTTTCTAACAGTTGCTGTAATTCATTTAAAATGTCCGTAATACGATTATCAGCATCATCTAAACCACTTATGGATTCTTTCATCGCATGCTTTGCTTTGCGGAAGGAGAATTGCGAGGCGAATTTTCGCGCTTGCCCTAAATCTTTTTCAGCTTTCGGAAGAGTTGTTGATACAATTTCATCCCACTCTTCACGCCATTTACCAAACAGTTCTTCTGTTTGACCTGTCATATTTAAATCTTTTACCCGCTTTAGTTCATCTGCCACAGGTTTATCTTTTATCTCTTGTTTCCACTGCTCCAGTGCTTCAATATCTTTATATGAACGATTTCTTATCACAAGCTCTATCATGAGCAGCACTAGAATAGAGCTTACTACAATGATAACGATCGTCAGGATAGAATCCATGCAAAAAAGCCTCCTAAGTTATATCTCTTTTTTTGTCCGTTCCGTTTATGAAATGGAAGGCATTATGTATAAAAAGGGAATTCCCCTATATTTAACAACTAACAATGTTCTAATCATACCATGTAATGACGTGTTTTTGACCTAGTTTTTTTTAAAATTTCATGTTTCTTTAAATGTAAATGTAATATTTCTTAATATTCCGCTTACTTAACTACCTATCCTCAAATGATTGTAATAACAGGCACTCTTTCATATGAGATGCGAAATAAATTTTGCGCACAAGTGGTGGTTCAATAGAAATCACATGTACATTTCCTTGCCTTACCGCTTGCTCTACCACCATTTCCGGAAGTAAAGTAATACCAAGACCAGCTTTTACCATTGCAAGCATCGGTTCTGCATAAGATGTTTCAACAGCTATAGTTGGTTTTACACCTATATCGTGAAACACATTCATAATCATTTTCCTTACATCGCATATTTCTGGGTATACAATTAGCTTTTCATTTTGCAACTCTTCCATTTGGATTACCCTTTTCGCCCTATACGGATGATCATTCGAAACAGCACAAACGATTTTTTCTTCCCGCATTTCTTTTATATACGTAGCGCCTTCTACTACTGAATCGATGAACATCGCTTCAATTTTTCGCTCTTTAAATAACTCCATTAATACTTTCGTATGCTCAATTTTCCATTCTATTTCATATATATCCTCTAATAAGTCTTTACACTTTGATATGTAATGAGCCGCTAAACTCGGTAATATACCTATTGAAATTTTCCGCTTCTCTTGATATTCCTTCATTTCCGTTTTCACTGCATTTATTTGCTCCAAAATCGGTAACATTCTTTTTATAAATAACTCTCCAGCTTTTGTTAATTCTACTCCTTGAGCGGAACGTTTTAATAAAGTAACCTCTAAGTCAGCTTCTAATCTTTGAATTTGTTTACTAAGCGCTGGTTGTGAAATATGTAAAAGCTTACTCGCTTTTGATAAACTTCGCGTATGCTTTACTTCAATAAACGATCGTACTGCCTCCAAATCCATCCTACACACCTCTAACAAAAAGTTATAACTGCCATAAAAAATCGATATTTCCTTCTACAAAGAATTACTCTTTATACTTATTTCATCAACTTACTATAACGAAATAGAAAGGAGAATGATACTTTTGGCAAAAAAACAAATGTTACTCGGATCCCTTCTATGCTTACTTGCTGTAACAGCTTGGGGATTTATGTTTCCTGTGATGGCAAATGCCTTGCAATTTATAGATCCATTCTTCTTCACAACTATCCGATACGGATCAGCAGCTATTATTTTCCTTATTCTGCTCTTAATTATCGAAGGGAAAAATTCTCTCCGCTTAGAAAAAAGAACATTTTCTTTATTCTTTTACGGAACATTCGGTTTCGCTGGGTATGGATTTCTCGTTTTCTACGGACAACAACTTGCTGGGCCTTCCGGAGCGATTCATGCGGCTATGATTCAATCTCTTATGCCACTTATCGCTCTGTTATTGCAATGGATAACAAAAAATCGCCGGCCAGGGTACTACACATTTTTCTGTATGTTCGTTGCATTACTCGGTGTTATGCTTGTCATTTCAAAAGGAAATATTGACTTATTATTCGGAGCTGCAAGTCACCTATCAACGAATATATTTATGTTATGCGGCGTTACTTGCTGGGTAATTTACACGAATGGCGGTGCTAATTTCAAGTCTTGGTCACCACTTAGATACACAACATTAACTTGTTTATTCGGTTCTATTTCACTCGTTATAATCGTTACTGCATTAACAATCACAAATATAATTTCTGTACCGTCACTGCATACAATTATGAGCGTTCGTTTTGAACTCTTTTATATGTCGATTGTTGCGGGGGTTATCGCTGTATTTTGCTGGAACACGGGAAATCGATATATTTCATCTATTAACGGCATATTATTTATGAATTTAGTTCCTGTACTTGCACTTATCGGTTCTATGTTTCAAGGTTATACTGTCGATAACATAGAAATTGCCGGCGCCTCATTCACAATTATTGCGCTAGTATGCAACAATTTATGGCAAAGAAAACAACATATAAAAATCCCCACCTCAGTTCGTTAGGTGGGGATTTTTCACATATGAACAGCTCTTGGCAGTTCATAATACATACTCGCTTTATATAATGTTCGTTCCATCCATTGCTCAATTTCCTTCGTATACATTTCTAAGAAAAACGTCTCAGATGGAAATGAGTGTAGCACCTCTGATATATATTGTGGATATAAAAACGGCATATTCATCATGCCTTTTAATTGCGTCATAAACATTGTAAAAGATACCTTTTTAAATTCTTGCTTCATTTGTCCTTGTTTAATGATTTGCTCTATATAATATCTTTCTCTAGAAAAATAAACGGTCATCACTTCACGAATTAATGTCGTATCAAGCGAAAGCTCTCTATAAAAAAAACGTGTCAGTTCTCTATTATCAAATTGATATCGTAAAATCCCGCGCACCATTTGCACCATCACATCTTTAGCCGATAAATATTCTCTCTGTTCAAATGACGTTTCAATGATGTGAATATATCCTTCTAAAAAATCAGTAATAAGCTGTTCTAATAACCCTTGCTTTCCAGCAAAATAATATGAAATATTCGCTACATTCACATCCGCTCGCTTTGCAATGTCTCGCACCGATGTCCCGTCATAACCTTTCGTATTAAACAACGATATTGCCGCATCAATTACCTTTTGTTTCGTCTGCTTCATGCGCTCACTTCCTCTCAATGAACAGCTATAGTTTAAATTTCTTGACTTTTAAGACAAATTCCTTTAATTTTCTATCGACAAAGTCATGTGAAATACATCGTATTTTGCTACCATTTTACATATCTCGATAAAAAGGGAGTTGTTTCCATGTTTACAAAAGAAAGTTATGCAGGATCTCGTGAGCAGCAATATGAGACAGTAATTAAACAACTGGATGCATTATTAACTGGCGAACCGAACGTAGTCGCAAACTTATCAAATGCGTCCGCACTATTAAATCAATTTTTAGATCGCGTTAATTGGGTTGGCTTTTATGTAACAGAAGGAAATCAGCTCGTTCTTGGACCATTCCAAGGAATGCCAGCTTGCGTGCGTATTCCTTTCGGACGCGGTGTTTGCGGCGTTGCAGCTGAAACAAAAACAACGCAACTTGTAGCAGATGTTCACCAATTTCCAGGACATATCGCTTGCGATAGTGCCTCTAATTCTGAAATCGTTGTACCGATTCTGAAAGAAGGAAATATCATTGGTGTACTTGATATTGATAGTCCTGAAAAAAATCGTTTCGATGAAGTAGATCAGCATTATTTAGAAAAGTTTGTGGAAACACTCCTAAAACATATTTAAAAAAAGAAAAGAGTGAGTTATCGATTAAGTACGTAACGCACGAAACCGATAGCTCACTCTTTTTTATTGATTACTAACCGTAGATATCTTCTTTAGTGCCTGTTCTAAATCAGAAACGATATCTTCCCATGATTCTAAGCCGACAGATAGGCGTATTAAATTATCGAAAATACCCATTTCTTTTCTTAGTTCAGCCGGAATAGCTGCATGCGTCATCGTCGCTGGATGCTGAATTAATGTTTCTGTATCACCTAAACTTACAGCAATTGTAATAAAATGGAGGTCATTGATAAACGACTGTGTTTCCTCTTTCCCGCCTTTAATTGAAAAAGAAATAACGCCCCCGCCTCGTTTCATTTGCCGAGATGCTAATTCCCCTTCCGGATACCAAACACCTTCTACCGCTTCATGATTTTTCAAAAACGATACAATTTTTTCCGCATTATCACAATGACGATCCATTCTTACTGCTAATGTTTTTAATCCGCGTAACAATAACCACGCGTCAAACGGCGCCATAATACCGCCGATATCTTTTCGCATCGGACGGATTTTGTCAGCTAACGCTTTCGTTCTACAAATTGTTACACCCGCTACAACATCCCCGTGACCACCAATATATTTTGTCGCACTGTGAACGACGGCGTCACAACCGAGCTCAAGAGGTCTTTGTAAATAAGGTGAACAAAACGTATTATCGACAATAACAAGCAAGTCATTGCGCTTCGCTACTCCGATCACCTTTTCTAAATCAATTAATTTCATCGTTGGATTAATCGGTGTTTCAACGAAAATGAGCTTTGTATTTGGACGAATTTTATTTTCAATATCCGTCTCTGTCTCCATATCACAAAACGAATGAGTAATCATAAATTTTTCTTCTAATACTTCTAAAAAACCGTAAGTACATCCATATAATCCATTTGAACAAATAATATGATCTCCAGCCTTTAGAAAACCGATTAACGTTGCTGAAATGGCTGCCATACCTGAACCAAACGCCAGCGCTTCCTCTCCACCTTCTAAAACAGCCATACGTTCTTCAAATAATTTCACAGTTGGATTCCCAAGCCTTGAATAAATATAAGATGGATCTTCTCCCGCAAAACTCGCTTCTCCTTGCTGTGCTGTCTCAAACGTAAATGTAGAAGTTTGAAATAAAGGTGGTGTTAAACTCCCTTTATTTTCATTTGATTCATATCCGTGATGAATTAATGCTGTCTCCATATGTTTCTTTTTCATAAAAACATCCCCCTTATGTCTTTATTGCCACATATCCACCAGGAAAAATTTGATGAACGTTTTTACTACATTTTATGTAAGCGTTTTACTTCTGTTTCTATCTCTTCTTTTATATTGTTTTAAATTCCTTCTTGTTAATTTCCAAAATTTATCTGCATAAAACAAAAAGGGAGTCACTTGACGAAACTGTAGGTAAAAGATATAATAGCGTTTGTGTAAAATAAAAAGGCAGCCTTGTAATGTGAGTTTATCGTTTGTATTTTGTTCCTCTGCGGAGGTGTATCTCGTAACTCCCTGCTGCTGGAGCGAAGGTACATGAAAACAAAATACCCGTAAATATCGATTACGTCTGTTTTTATTTTACGAAAATAAAAACATTTTTGAAGGAGGAGTCAACTATGGCTCGTTATACAGGTCCAGCATGGAAACTGTCTCGTCGTCTTGGAATCTCTCTAAGCGGCACAGGAAAAGAATTAGAAAAACGCCCTTACGCACCAGGTCCTCACGGTCCTAACCAACGTAAGAAACTTTCAGAATACGGTTTACAATTACAAGAGAAACAAAAACTTCGTCACATGTACGGCATGACTGAGCGTCAATTCCGTCGCACATTTGACCAAGCAGGTAAAATGCCTGGTAAGCACGGCGAAAACTTCATGATCCTTCTTGAAGCTCGTCTTGACAACCTAGTTTACCGCATGGGCTTAGCTCGCACTCGTCGTGCAGCTCGCCAATTAGTAAACCACCGTCACATCACGGTTGATGGAGCTCGCGTAGATATCCCATCTTACCGCGTTAAACCTGGTCAAACTATCGGCGTTCGCGAAAAATCTAACAGCCTTGTTGTTGTTAAAGAAGCGATCGAAGTTAACAACTTCGTACCAGAATATTTAACTTTCGATGCTGATAAGTTAGAAGCTACTTACACTCGTCACGCTGAGCGTTCTGAGTTAGCAGCTGAAATCAACGAAGCATTAATCGTAGAGTACTACTCTCGTTAATCTCGGTACTCTGCAAAGAGTCGTATTAAAAGCCTTAGGAACCTTGTTTATCAAGGAACCTGGGCTTTTTTATTTATTATTAACAACGCAAAATACGGCATTAAAAAGAATGTACCTGGGGCTAAGTGGGGCTAGTTTGGGGCAAAAAATATAAGGCTGGCGTGTGTATAGTAATGGGTAAGTACAAAAAATAAATGCTAAAAGGAGTTGCTTTTTTTGAAAGAAAAACCTATCAAAATTCCTCTTCATATACATGACTTTCAAAAATTAAAATTATTATTAGAAGAATTAGTACAAGACGAAATAGAATTCATTGGAAATTCTTCTAAACACTCTTTAATGATTTCTTCTGAAGAATCTATGGTCACAATTAATCTTAGAAGTGAGTTTTCTCCTGATCCACACTTGGCGATCACCGCTATAAGTATTACTCCAAATAATCAAGGCAAGGGCAGTATTGTTCTTGAATGGCTCAAAAAATTCGCAAAAGAAAAGGGATTCAAACGCTTAGTGTTACAGGAAGTTATAACCGAAAAAGGTTACCATTTTGCATTAAAAAATGGTTTTTCGAAAAAAGTTGCTCCATTCGAGGAAATATTTAGAAAACCTGATAGTAATGACGGAAATTATGAATTACATTTATAAAGAGTAAAAAGTGAACGAATATTTTCCGTAGGCGTTCACTTTTTTATTTGATGCATTATCTAACATCTCCGATTTTTCCATATACAAGTTCATCCAAGGTATAATAAAAAGCCACACTCAGTTGAATGTGACTACATTAATTCATCATCTATTAACCTATTCTCTTCTTTATAATACTTTTCAATTACTCCCATTATAGAACGCTGATTTTTGTAAGAGTCAGTCCGGAAGTTGAATTTTTCTTTTTCATTAGGTGAATCTAAGAAAGAAGCACACCAAAAAATATATTCCGTACTATGGCTCCTTAATTCTTTTGCAAAACTATTCTCTTCATTTAAGTTAATCCATATGTACACTTTATGATTTAACAATTCAAATTTAATCTTTTTCTTCTCATTTTCATCTGTTTCTTCAAAACACTTTCTACCTAAATCAAGAACTTTTGTAATATGATCCATTAAATCCTTTTGCATCCTTCTTTTCTCAGGCAATGATACAGTCACCTTACGGTCTTTCTCTTTGTTTTGATTTAAGGTTCTAGCACTATAAATTGACAATAATAAAGTAAAAAAAGATATAACCAGCGTACCAATTTTAATCCAATCCATTTTTCCCCTCCTTATGTTGTAAATACATATTACCACATAAGGTTATCACTATATGGTAAACCCCTTTTATCACATTACTTCACATTTTGTTTAGCTTCCTCTTCAACCTTGCGAGCAGCTAATATACGTGGAACCGATGTTTTCATAAAAAACTCTGCCATTTTTAATGCTGTTTCTTCACTAGGTGGATTATCTAATATCGTTCTTTCTTTAGACTCTTTACGTTCCATACGATCCACCCTTTCATTCATGATTTTTCACCTCTTTTCTTTTTATTCCCCTTGTAAGTGAATATGGTACATAACAACCTTTCTGTCATAATCCGCTAGGATTTCCTCACGATTTATTTTTTCTACTTTCTCACCGTACCTCCAATATCCAGCACGAAGTAGAAACTCAGAATACCCTTCTGGAATCGGGAATTTAAGAGGATGTAACATTTACATTTTCATCCTTAAATTGGTATGATTTACTTGTTGAGGAGGGGAATTTATGAGTTTAAACATGTATCTAGGAGAAGTACATACCCAAACACAAAGTATGAATGCTGTATGTACCGCTACCATTCAAGGTATGGAACAAGCCATTCAGTCAATTGACGCTTTTGCAGTTGATACTGTTTTACAAGGACAAACATATAGCAGTGCAAAATCATTTTTTGTACAAACCTTTCGTCCTTTAGCACAAGGAATCATTTACTTATGTGAAGAATTAATCCGTCAGAATGATGCCTTTCCAAACGATTTTCAATCGCAAGTAGCTTCAACAGATGTAATCGAACAAGAAATATTAGAACAAATTCGCGAAATTGACCGAATGAAAACAAGTATGGAAGCCATCAGTCAAGCTATGCCAATCCCGGGTATGGACGCTATGACGAATCTTTTTACTGTCATGAGGAAGAAACTGCAAGAAAAACTAGAACACTTACATGAATTCAATTATACTTCTAGTAGTAATTATGATACTGCACTTCAATTAGCTGCGAGTATCGCGCAAGGTCTTGCGGAAGTGCAAAGTGGGAAAGGTTTCAGCCCCGCAAGTGGAACATTTAGCATACAAGAATTGAATATGGAGTGGACGGGGCCTATTCAAGCAATTACAGAAAGTAAAGCTCATGAAGCACAAATTGAAAAAGCAATTGCTTTACGAGAACAAGAAGCCAATAGACCATGGTATGAAAAAACAGCTATCAGTACTTGGGAATTTATGAAAGAATTTTTTCAAGGCGCTGGTAGTGCGGCTTTCGAAAGCGTTATTGGACTAGAATCACCTGATAATGATGAATTAGAAAGCAAGTTAACTTATCAATCGGGAAGATTTGCCGGAAATGTTGTAGCAGGAGCGGCATCCATTATAGAAATTCTAGAAGGTCTTACCGTCATAGGCGGGGCTAATTTCTTAACCTTCGTCGCAGAAGTTGGAAGTGGTGGTTTAGCATCACCAATTGTTCTTCCATTAGATGCAGCTGCTACAGCGGCTGGGCTTAGTCTTGCTGGACATGGTGTATTTGTTGGGCGTAATGCAATTCAAAATGGTAAGGATACTCTTCAAAAGTTCCAGTCTTCTTCTAATGGGACTAGTGGTAGAATAAAGGAGAAAGCCGATGCTAACAACCTTCAAAAATCCCAGTCTTCTAGCGAGGTTGGTAATAGTGTTAAGAATACAGAAAAAATACGGATTGTTGATGGAAAAAAACAATATAATGTAAACGGAAAATGGGTAACAGATAAACAATTTTCAGCTCTTCGTCAGAAAGCTGTTCGCCACGCATGGAGACAAGAGAAAGAATTGATTAAAAAAACTGGGAAAGGAACAAGAGATTGGACCCCTGCAGAAAAACTAGAGTTATTACAAACAGGAAAAGTGAAAGGCTACGAGGGACAGCATATGAAATCTGCTAATGAATATCCTGATTTTGCTGGTGAACCAGATAACATTCAATTTTTAAAGGGAAGGAATATGGATGTAAACGAACACTTTGACGCCCATCGTGGAAATTATCACAATCCTACAAATGGCTACTATACTCCTAAGAATGATAGTATGACTGACTTTGGAGACGTTGTGCCTTGGAAACATGAATAGAGGGAGATGGTTTTATGCTAAGAAAATATTATTCAAAAAACAATCATTTACAACCATTTTTTGAGGAAGTTAATAAATATGTAGATGGCATTCACACCCTAAACAATGGAATTAACGTAGAAAATATAACAAGCCTTCAAAATGAACTTAACATTCAAATTCCTGATATATATAAAGATTTTCTCCAAGTGTGTAATGGTGGAGAATTATTTATACCTGGAACAGTCCTGTCAGAAATTCATACAGCTGCTCGGGGCCAAAAACAGCGTGGTGGCTCCTATCTAAATGATTCGTTTAAAAAAGAACGAAGACCGATAAAGATGCCAGACACGTATTTAATCATCGCAGATTTAAACTATGGTGACTCGATTTGTATAGACTTAGAATCAAGCAATGGATACGATGCAACGGTAATACAATGGGATAGGGAGATTCACAGCGTTTCTAGATCATGGAATGGCTTGGTGGAATGGTTAATGGATACCTTAGACGAAGGATCATTACTAGTAGATTATGATGGTAATGAAAAAGATTTAGACTTTTAACATGAATAGTAAAAGTGAAGCCACAAGAATTTAGTGCTCTTGTGGCTTTTTATATAGCTAACTGCAAAACTTTGCTAAAAGTAAATTCATTCATTTCTTAAATTTTAATAATATTATAATATTTTTCAACTAAACTGCCACGTTGGCTTAAGTACACTTCTTTACAATCTTAACGAAACAATTGAGTCAATTTTAGCAAATTCATCATGTGAAATATTCATACTATCGCTTAATACTTTATATCTAAAATCTAATAATGAATAATAAAATAATATTTGTTGATTTTCTTCGATATGACTTATTTTCGATTCGATTTCTTCTTTTAATGTTTTTGATTGCACAAAATCTTGGTTTAACATAAATTGATACCAAATATCTAACGAATTTTTAATTTGTTCTTTAGGTACTACAGGTGTGCTCATAGCTACCCCATCCTCCTCGTTTCTATCTATGATTATCATAATTCCACAAAATAACAATAAAATTCCTTCTTCGAGTGTGGTTGATAAATAACTTTCAGAATATTCATTCCAATAAAAATGATAATATGTTAAGGTACCTACATAAATAAAGATATACATAATAATTTAAAAAGAAAGGAGGAAATTATGGGAGTTTTTGGGTAGAGAATAATGATAATAAGATCAAATCAGTATCCTAAGTTAGATGGCCTAAAACTTAATGGAGACTATATTTTAGAGGTGCCAGCATCTAATAAAAACATTAAAAATATAGAAAAGTATAAAGAAATAGCTGAAGAATACGGTGTAACATTAAGATTTAGGGAGGAATAATTATGAGCTTAAAATTAAAACCTGAAATAGAAACAGCACTAAAAAAAATTGACTTTGTTAATAGATACACAGAACTTTCTTCTTTTTCGAGAGAAAATTATGATGCCGAAGAAATCATTCCTAATCCCAATATTGAAGAAATTCAACAAATACTTGAAAAGCTAGGTTATAAATCAGTTTATGATAAAAAAGAAAAGTTTTTAAAAGTTGGAGAACTAGGTGATAAAAAAGAAAATTTATTTTAATTTAATATTGGTATTAAAGTAAACGTTCTGGATTTTACTTGGGTAGTTTATCATAATGATGAACTAAGATTAGGTAGTCCATCGAGTCTATATTCAAGACTTTTAATTTCTCCAGATACTAGAATTAAGCCCGTACTATTTAGCGATTATGACAGCTTAGAAAAAATTTTAAAAATTGCTTTAGGTATGTATGAAGATTTTAAACAAGAATTAATTCCTATCTATTCATAATTTTATATATAAGAAAGGCAATCTTATCTTATATATATAAAAAGAAAATCCGACTCACAAGAGACGGATTTCTTCATGTATCTAAACTTTATACCGTCTTATTCAATCTAATGTTAGCACTTCTTTTCAATGCTAATACCACATTAGAACCATCGTTTCTAAACTTAGTAAGTGCACCTTCTTTTACACCTTTATATAATAAATAAACATATACTACACAAAAATGCTTAATGATTATACGAATCGGTAAGCTTTTTATTGAATATGGATAAGTTCGTTTTGTCATATATTAATACCTTTAATCAATTTATAAAATGCAATATTTACAGTCTTCACATTAAATTGGTATAATTTAGCTATTAAGCCAACTTATTAATATCCTATCTATTTTATATAACATAGAGTAATTT